>NZ_JASCXL010000111.1:0-31017 GCF_030010595.1 Streptomyces sp. CC224B
GATGCGCTGGACGAGGTGTGTGCGTACTTCGACGGGTGGATAGAACGTTCGCTCCAGAGCGTGATGTTCGGTGCGGATGCCGACCTGCTTGAGCAGACCGGTTACGCCCAACCCGCGTTGTTCGCGATGGAAGTGGCCCTGTTCCGGCTGGCGGAGTCCTTGGGCGTACGGCCGGAGATCGTGGCCGGGCACTCCATCGGTGAGCTGGCCGCCGCGTACGTGGCCGGGTTGTGGTCGCTTGAGGACGCGACACGGCTGGTCGCGGCCCGTGGTCGGTTGATGCAGGCGCTGCCCGAGGGCGGGGCGATGCTGGCGGTACGGGCGTCCGAGGCGGAGGTGCTGCCGCTGCTCAGCGACCTTACCGATCGGGTGGGTGTGGCGGCGGTCAACGGGCCCTCGCAGGTCGTCCTGTCCGGTGAGCGTGCGGCTTTGGAGGGGCTGGAGGAGACGCTGCGCGGGCAGGGGCGCAAGGTGCGCTGGCTGAAGGTCAGCCACGCTTTCCACTCGCCGTTGATGGAGCCTGCGCTGGCGGAGTTCCGGCGCGTGGCGCAGGAGTTGACGTACCGGGAGCCGACGCTTCCAGTGGTCTCCAACCTCACGGGGCAGTTGGCAGATGCCGACGAGCTTCGAGACCCCGAGTACTGGGTGCGGCACATCCGTGAGGCGGTACGCTTCCACGACGGGTTGGGCGCGTTGACCGGTTTCGGTGTCTCGACTCTGCTGGAGCTGGGCCCGGACGCGGTCCTGACCGCGATGGCGCACGACACGGTCACCGAACCCGAGGACCAGGCCGGACTGATCGCGGCTGTCCGCAAGGACCGTTCCGAGGTGGATACGTTCCTGAGTGCTCTCGCGCAGTTGTACGTACGCGGGGCCGAGGTCGACTGGGCGCCGCTGTACGCGCCCGTCGAGACCCGGCGCCGTGTGGACCTGCCGACGTACGCCTTCCAGCGGCGGCGGTACTGGCCGCGCGCGGGTGCGGGCGCGCCCGGTGACGTGTCGGCGACGGGGCTCGTGCCGGCCGGGCACCCGCTGCTGGGGGCCGCCGTGCCGCTCGCGGGCGGGGACGGCTACGTGTTCACCGGTCGGTTGTCGCTGGCCACGCATCCGTGGCTGGCGGATCACGCGGTGGCGGGGCGGGTGCTGCTTCCCGGCACGGCCTTTGTGGAGTTGGCGGTGCGGGCCGGTGACGAGGTGGGCTGCGGGGTGCTGGAGGAGCTGACGCTCGCGGCACCGCTGGTGCTGCCCGAGCGCGGCGCCGTACAGCTCCAGGTCGGCGTCGGCGCCGAGGACGCCGACGGGCGGGTCCCGGTCAGTGTGCACTCCCGTGACGAGCAGGACCCCGACGGCGCCTGGACGCAGCACGCGTCCGGGTTCCTGGCCGCCACGGCCGCCGAGGAGGAGCCGCAGGGCCTGGTCGAATGGCCGCCGCGAGGTGCCGAGCCGATGGCCGGCGCCGACGAGCTGTACGACCGGCTGGCCGCGGCCGGGTACGGCTACGGGCCGGTGTTCCAGGGGCTGCGGGCCGCCTGGCGGCGCGGCGACGAGGTGTTCGCCGAGGTCGCCCTGGCGGAGGAGCAGAAGGCGGACGCCGAGGCCTTCGGCCTGCACCCGGCGGTGCTCGACGCCGCACTGCACTCCACCCTGCTGCTCACGGACGAACGCCAGGGCCTGGGCCTGCCCTTCGCCTGGAACGGGGTGCGGCTCCACCGGGCGGGCGCCTCGGCGGTCCGGGTGCGCCTCGGCAGCGCCGGAGCGGACGCCGTGTCCCTGACGCTTGCGGACCCGGCCGGCCAGGTCGTCGCCACCGTGGACTCGTTGGTGTCGCGCCCCGTCTCGGCCGAACAGCTCGGCGGCGGCAGGACCGGTGACTCCCTGTTCCAGGTGGAGTGGAAGCAGCAGGCGCCCACGGCGGCTGCCGTCGTACCCGTGCCGGTGGTGTCGTACGCGGACCGGGACCGGGGCCGGGATTGGGACGCCGGGGGCGGCACCCCGGCGGTCGTGGTGTGGCAGGCCGGTGCCGGTGCCGTCGGCGCGACGGACCCGCAGGCCGTGTCCGCGCGGCTGGCCGAGGCGCTGGGCGTGCTCCAGGGCTGGCTGGCCGACGAGCGGTTCGAGGACGCGCGGCTCGCCGTCGTGACGCGCGGCGCGGCCCCCGCCGGGGGCGCCGCCGTGGACCTCGCGGCGGCCGCCGTCTGGGGCCTCGTACGGTCCGCCCAGGTCGAACACCCCGGGCGCTTCGTCCTCGTCGACACCGACATTGACACCGGTACTGGCACCGACACCGGTGCTGGTGCTGGTGCTGGTGCTGGTGCTGGTGCTGGTACCGGCACCGGCGCCAGCACCGGCTCCGGTACCGCCGCGGTCCTCGACGAGGCGCTGCTCGCCGCCGCCCTCGGCTCCGGCGAACCTGAAGTCGCCCTCCGCGACGGTTCGGTGTGGGTGCCGCGCCTGACCCGCGTCACCGTCGGCCCCGACGGCGACACGGCCCCCTGGGGCGAGGGAACCGTCCTGGTGACGGGCGCCTTCGGCGGGCTCGGCCGGGTCGTCGTACGGCACCTGGCCGAGCGGCACCACGTACGGGACCTGCTGCTGGTCTCGCGGCGCGGCCCTGAGGCAGCCGGAGCGGCCGAGCTCCAGGACGAGCTGGCGGCGCTGGGCGTGAAGGCGACCGTGGCCGCGTGCGACGTGGCCGACCGGGACGCCCTGGCCGCGCTCCTCGACGAGCGGGGCCCGGACCTGTCGGCGGTCGTGCACATCGCGGGTGTCCTGGACGACGGCGTCGTCACCTCCCTGACACCGGACCGGCTGGACACGGTCCTGCGCCCCAAGGCGGACGCCGCGCTGCACCTGCACGAGCTGACCGCCGGTCTCGACCTGTCGGCGTTCGTCCTGTTCTCCTCCGCCGCCGGCGTGCTCGGCAGCCCGGGCCAGGGCAACTACGCGGCCGCCAACTGCTTCCTCGACGCCCTCGCGGTCGCGCGCCGGGCCCAGGGGCTCCCGGCGACCTCGCTGGCCTGGGGCGTATGGGCGCAGGAGAGCGACATGACGGGCACCCTCGGCGACGCCGACCTGCGGCGGATGGCCCGCGGCGGGGTGGCCCCGCTCGCCACCGACGAGGGCCTGGCCCTGTTGGACACCGCCGTGTCGTCGGCCGGGCCCGAGGCGCCCGCCGTCCTCGTCCCGCTGCGCCTGGACGCCGCGTCCCTGCGGGCCGCCGCCGGCCCCGACGGCGTCCAGCCCGTCTTCTCCGAGCTGGTGCGCACCCCGGCCCGCAGGGTCGACAGGGCGCTCGCCCGCTCCGGGGAAACAGCCGGAACGCCCGGCGACGGCACCGGCCCGGCGCTCGCCGCGCAATTGGCGGGGCTTTCCGGGGTGGAACGGCAGCGGGCCCTACTCGATGCCGTACGCGGTCATGTGGCCGCGGTGCTCGGCCATTCCGGGCCCGAGGCGATCGGGGCCACCCGGGGATTCCTGGAACTCGGCGTCGACTCGCTCACCGCGGTGGAACTCAGGAACCGGCTGAATTCCCTCTCCGGACTGCGTCTCCCGGCGACGCTTATTTTCGACTACCCGTCGCCCGCGGCGCTCGCCGCGCACCTCGACGAGAGCCTGCCCCGCGACGGCGGGGAGTCCGACGGGTCCGAGGGGCCGCGGGTGGGTGGCGTCACCGCCGAACTCGCGGGCCTGGAAGCGGCTCTGGCCACGGGCCCGCTGGCGGACGACGAGCGGGCCGCCGTGCGCGGCAGGCTGCGGGCACTGCTCGGCAGGCTGGATGCCGGGGAGCAGGGCGCCGCGGACGCCCCGGACATCGCGGAGCAGCTGGAAGACGCCGATGACGACGACATGTTCGACTTCATCGACAACGAACTCGGCGTTTCCTGAAAGCGGTGACGAATAAGCGGTAAGCAGAAAGATGCATGCGGAAAGCCGTAAGCCGTAATCGGCGGGCGATACGGCAAGTGGTCCCCGGGGTCCGTGAACAACGTGCGGAAGCCCCGGGGGCGCACGGGTGGTCCGCCAGTGACCCGCGTGATCCGTTAATGTCCGTGCGTGTGATCCATTCCCGATCGGCTCTCCGCCCGCGGTAATTCGGCAAGGGGCTCATAGGGGGAGGGTAGGGGTTGTTGCCCTACCCTCCCCCGGATGTGATGGGTTCGGCCCTCTGCGTTGAAGGAGTCGCACCGAATGGCGAACGAGCAGAAACTCCGCGAGTACCTCAAGCGAGTTACCGCGGATCTGCATCAGACCCGGCAGCGTCTGCAGGACGCCGAGTCCGTGAGCCGGGAGCCCGTCGCCATCGTGGCGATGAGCTGCCGCTACCCCGGCGGCGTCGGCAGCCCGGAAGACCTGTGGCGGCTCGTCGCCGAGGGCGGGGACGCCATCTCCCCCTTCCCCGACGACCGCGGCTGGGACCCGGACCTCCACGACCCGGACCCGAGCCGCCCCGGCAAGAGCTATGCGCGCGAAGGCGGGTTCCTGCACGACGCGGCGGAGTTCGACCCCGCGTTCTTCGGCATCTCCCCGCGCGAGGCTCTCGCCATCGATCCGCAGCAGCGGCTCCTCCTCGAAGCGACGTGGGAGGCGTTCGAGCGGGCGGGCGTCGACCCGCTGTCCGTCCGCGGCTCCCGCACCGGCGTCTTCGTCGGCGTCATGTACGGCGACTACGGCAACCGCATCCTCAGCAACCCCGAGGGCCTGGAGGAGTTCGAGGGCTACCTCGGCAACGGCAGCGCCGGCAGCATCGCCTCCGGCCGCGTCTCGTACACCTTCGGCCTCGAAGGCCCCGCCGTCACCATCGACACGGCCTGCTCGTCGTCCCTGGTCGCGCTGCACCTGGCGGCGCAGGCGCTGCGGCAGGGCGAGTGCTCGCTCGCCCTCGCGGGCGGCGTGACCGTCATGTCGACGCCGGACACCTTCGTGGAGTTCAGCCGCCAGCGCGGCCTGGCCGCCGACGGCCGCTGCAAGGCGTTCGCCGAGGCGGCCGACGGCACCGGCTGGGGCGAGGGCGTGGGCCTGCTCCTCCTTGAGCGGCTGTCCGACGCCCGCCGCAACGGCCACCAGATCCTCGGCGTCGTGCGGGGCTCCGCCGTCAATCAGGACGGCGCCAGCAGCGGCCTGACCGCCCCCAACGGACCCGCGCAGCAGCGCGTCATCCGGGCGGCCCTCGCCAACGCCGGGCTCACGCCCGCCGACGTGGACGCGGTGGAGGCGCACGGCACGGGTACCACGCTGGGTGACCCGATCGAGGCCCAGGCGCTGCTCGCGACGTACGGGCAGGAGCGGCCCGAGGACCGGCCCCTGTGGCTGGGGTCGGTGAAGTCCAACCTCGGTCATACGCAGGCCGCCGCCGGTGTCGCGGGTGTCATCAAGATGGTCATGGCGATGCGCGCGGGTGTCCTGCCGCGCACCCTGCACGTGGACCGGCCGAACACACACGTGGACTGGTCGGCGGGCGCGGTCGAACTGCTGACGGAGACGCGTGAGTGGGCCGCGCGGGAGGACGCCCCGCGCCGTGCGGGTGTGTCGTCGTTCGGCGTGAGCGGCACCAACGCCCACGTGATCGTGGAGCAGGCCCCGGCGCCCGAACCCGCGGCCGCCGTCGAGCCCGTCGCCCCCGCGAGCGCGGTGCCGTGGCTGGTGTCGGCCCGCGGCCCCGAAGCCCTGCGGGCGCAGGCCGCGCGACTGCGCGAGCACGTCATGACGCACCCCGAGCCGGATGCCCTGGACGTGGGCTGGTCGCTGCTGTCGGGGCGGGCCCTGCTCGAACACCGGGCGGTGGTCCTCGGCCGGGAGCGGGCGGAGTTCCTGGCCGGGCTGGAGTCCGTCGCGTCCGGCGGCCCGGGGGTCGTGCCCGGCTCGGTGGTCGAGGGCCGCCTGGGTGTGGTGTTCACCGGTCAGGGCAGCCAGCGGCTCGGGATGGGCCGGGAGTTGTACGAGGCCTTCCCGGTGTTCGCGGACGCGCTGGACGAGGTGTGCGTCCACTTCGACGACTTGATAGAACGTTCGCTCCAGAGCGTGATGTTCGGTACGGACGCCGACCTGCTTGAGCAGACCGGTTACGCCCAACCCGCCCTTTTCGCGATGGAAGTGGCGCTGTTCCGGCTCGCGGAGTCCCTCGGCGTACGGCCGGAGGTTGTCGGCGGGCATTCGATCGGGGAGCTGGCTGCCGCGTACGTGGCCGGGTTGTGGTCGCTGGAGGATGCGACGCGACTCGTCGCGGCCCGTGGTCGGCTGATGCAGGCGCTGCCCGAGGGTGGCGCGATGCTGGCCGTGCAGGCGGCGGAGGCGGAGGTGCTGCCGCTGCTGGACGGTCTCGCCGACCGGGTGGGCGTGGCGGCGGTCAACGGGCCCTCGCAGGTCGTGCTCTCCGGTGAGCGCACGGCTCTTGAAGACCTGGAGCAGACGCTGCGGGGCCAGGGCCGCAAGGTGCGCTGGCTGAAGGTCAGCCACGCCTTCCACTCACCGCTGATGGAACCCGCCCTGGACGAGTTCCGGCGCGTGGCGCAGCAGTTGACGTACCGGAAGCCGACGCTTCCGGTCGTCTCCAACCTCACCGGTGCACTGGCGGATGCCGACGAGCTTCGGGACCCCGAGTACTGGGTCCGTCACATCCGTGAGGCGGTCCGTTTCCATGACGGGCTGCGTGCGCTGATCGGCTTCGGCGTCACGACTCTGCTGGAGCTGGGGCCGGACTCGGTGCTGACGGCGATGGCGCACGACACGATCGCCGAACCCGAGGACCAGGCCGGGCTGGTGGCCGCCGTACGCAAGGACCGCCCCGAGGCGGACACGTTCCTGGCGGCGCTCGCGCAGTTGCACGTACGCGGCATCGAGGTCGACTGGGCACCGCTGTACGCGCCCGTCGAGACCCGGCGCCGCGTGGACCTGCCCACGTACGCCTTCCAGCACCAGACCTACTGGCTCAACCCCCTGTCGCAGGGCTCCGGTACCGCCGTGGCCGGTGCGGTCGACCCTGTGGACGCGCGGTTCTGGGAGGCCGTCGAGGCCGAGGACATCGAGGCGCTGACGGGTGCGCTGGAGGTCGACGAGGAGGCGCCGTTCCGGTCGGTGCTGCCCGCGCTGACGGCGTGGCGGCGGCAGCGGCACGAGCGCGGTGAACTGGACCGCTGGCGCTACCGGACCGCCTGGAAGCCGCTCGGAGGCAAGGTCGCACCGGGGCGGCTGACCGGCACCTGGCTGGTCGTGGCCGGTGCCGGGGCGCCCGAGGAGCCGTGGGTCGACGCGTCCGTACGGGCCCTGGAACAGGGCGGCGCCCGCGCACGGGTCCTGCGCGTGGGCGCGCGGGACGCCGACCGCGAGACGCTGCGCGAGCTGCTGAGCCACGCCCTCGCCGCCCCCGGCGACGACGACGGGCACGGCACGCCCGTCACCGGCGTACTGTCCCTGCTGGGCTGCGCCCCGGACGTCCCGGCACCCGGGGCGGGCGCGGCCCCCGACGGTGTCCCGGCCGGTGTGCTCCTCACGCTGGCGCTCGTCCAGGCCCTGGGTGACGCGCAGGTGGCCGCGCCGCTGTGGGTGGCGACACGGGGCGCGGTCTCCGTGGGCGCGTCGGACCCCGCGGCCGACGCCGACGGCGCGGCGGTGTGGGGTCTCGGCAGGGTGGCGGCCCTGGAGCACCCCGACCGCTGGGGCGGCCTCGTCGACCTTCCCGGCACGGCCGACACCCGCGCGGTGTCCCGCCTCGCCCAGGTCCTCGCCGGAGCGTGGGCGGTGGAGGACCAGGTGGTGGAGGATCAGGTGGCGGTGCGGTCGGCCGGGGTGTTCGCGCGCCGGTTGGAGCGGGCTGCGCTGGATCCGGCGCAGGTGGGGGAGTGGGTGCCGGAGGGCACCGTGCTCGTCACTGGTGGTACGGGTGCCGTCGGGGGGCATGTGGCGCGGTGGCTGGCGGTTCAGGGTGCCCGGCGTCTGGTGCTGACGAGTCGCCGTGGTCCGGATGCGCCCGGTGCCGTCGAACTCCGTGCCGAGCTGGAGGGGTTGGGTGCCGAGGTGACCATCGCCGCCTGTGACGTGGCCGACCGGGAGGCGCTGGCGCGGGTGTTGGAGGCGATTCCTGCGGAGGCGCCGCTGAGCGGGGTGTTCCACACGGCGGGTGTGCTGGACGACGGGGTGCTCGACGGCCTGGACGCCGACCGGCTCGCCACCGTCTTCCGGCCGAAGGCCCGCGCCGCCCTCAACCTGCACGAGGCGACGCGCGACAGCGCGCACCTGACCGCTTTCGTGCTCTTCTCCTCCCTCACCGGGACCGTGGGCGCGCCCGGCCAGGGCAACTACGCCGCCGCCAACGCCTTCCTGGACGCGCTCGCCGAGCGCCGCCGCGCCGCCGGGCTGCCCGCCGTGTCGCTCGCCTGGGGCCCGTGGGCCGGCAGCGGCATGGCTGCCGCCGCCGACGACGCCGAGGAACGCATGCGCCAGGCGGGACTCCCGGCCATGGACCCCGCACGCGCCACCGAGGCGCTGCGCCTGGCGCTGGGACCGGCGCCGGAGGGCCGGGACTCCGCCGCGCTCGTCATCGCCGACGTCGTATGGGACCGGTTCGCCGAGGGCTTCACGGCCGCCGGCCGCAGCACGCTCTTCGACGGCGTGCCGGAGGCCGCCGCGGCCCTCGCCGCACGCCCCGCGGGCGGCCGGGACTCCGCCGCGCCCGACCTGAGGCGGCAACTGGCCGCGCTGGCCCGCCCGGACGCCGAGCGGGCTCTGCTCGACCTCGTACGGACCCACGCCGCCACGGTGCTCGGGCACGGCGGCACGGAGGCCGTGCCCGCCGACGGCGCCTTCAGGGGGCTCGGGTTCGACTCGCTCACCTCCGTGGAGTTCCGCAACCGCCTGGGCGCGGCGACCGGCCTGACCCTGCCCGCGACGCTCGTCTTCGACCACCCCTCGCCGCACGCCGTCGCCGCCTACCTCTCCGGCCTGCTCCTTAGCGACGCCGACGTCAGCACAGGCGCCGGTACCGCCACCGACCCGGCCGCCGCGCGGCGCTCGGCGGCCGGCGGCGCGGACGACGAGCCCATCGCTCTCGTGTCGATGAGCTGCCGCTTCCCCGGCGGCGTCCGCTCGCCCGAGGACCTGTGGCGGCTCGTCGCGGACGGCGTCGACGCCATGGGCGACTTCCCCGCCGGCCGCGGCTGGGACACGCGCGCGCTGTACGACCCCGACCCGGCGACCCCCGGCTCCACCTACGCCCGCCAGGGCGGGTTCCTGCCGGACGCCGGGGAGTTCGACGCGGACTTCTTCGGCATCTCACCGCGCGAGGCCCTCGCGATGGACCCGCAGCAGCGGCTGCTCCTGGAAACCACGTGGGAGCTGTTCGAGCGCGCGGGCGTCGACCCGGCGTCGCTGCGCGGCACCCGTACCGGCGTCTTCGCGGGCACCAACGGCCAGGACTACCTCGACCTCCTCAAGGACGCGCCCGACGGCGCCGAGGGCTACATCGGCACCGGCAACGCGGCCAGCGTCGTCTCCGGCCGCCTGTCGTACGCCTTCGGGTTCGAGGGCCCCGCCATGACCGTGGACACGGCCTGCTCCTCGGCGCTGGTGGCCCTGCACCTGGCGGCCCAGGCGCTGCGCCGGGGCGAGTGCGACCTGGCGCTCGCGGGCGGGGTCACGGTGATGTCCACGCCCAGCGCGTTCACCGAGTTCAGCCGCCAGCGCGGCCTCGCGGCCGACGGCCGCTGCAAGGCGTTCGCCGAGGCGGCCGACGGCACGGGCTGGGGCGAGGGTGTGGGCCTGCTGCTCCTTGAGCGGCTGTCCGACGCCCGCCGCAACGGGCACGAGGTCCTGGCGGTCGTACGGGGTTCCGCCGTCAACCAGGACGGTGCCAGCAACGGCCTGACCGCCCCCAACGGACCCGCGCAGCAGCGCGTCATCCGCGCCGCGCTCGCCGACGCGGGCCTGACGGCGGCCGACGTGGACGCGGTCGAGGCCCACGGCACCGGCACGTCCCTGGGCGACCCGATCGAGGCCCAGGCGCTGCTCGCGACGTACGGGCAGGAGCGGCCCGATGACCGGCCCCTGTGGCTGGGCTCCATCAAGTCCAACATCGGCCACACGCAGGCGGCGGCCGGTGCCGCCGGTGTCATCAAGATGGTCATGGCGATGCGCGCGGGCGTACTCCCGCCGACGCTGCACGTGGACCGGCCCACCTCGCACGTGGACTGGTCGGCGGGCGCGGTCGAGCTGGTGACGGAGGCCCGGGAGTGGGCCGCGCGGGAGGACGCGCCGCGCCGCGCGGGCGTGTCGTCGTTCGGCATCAGCGGCACCAACGCCCACGTGGTGCTTGAGCAGTCCTCGGCACCGGAGCCCACGGCCGCCGCCGAACCCGTCGCCCCCGTGAGCGCGGTGCCGTGGCTGCTGTCGGCGCGCGGCCCGGAGGCGCTGCGCGCCCAGGCCCGGCGGCTCCACGCACACGTGGCGGCACACACGGACCAGACCCCGGCGGACGTGGGCTGGTCGCTGCTGTCGGGGCGGGCCCTGCTCGAACACCGGGCGGTGGTCTTCGGCCATGAGCGGGAGGAGTTCCTGGCTGGGCTGGAGTCCGTCGCGTCCGGTGGTCCGGGGGTCGTGTCCGGTTCGGTGGTCGAGGGTCGTCTGGGGGTTGTCTTCACCGGGCAGGGCAGTCAGCGGCTCGGGATGGGCCGGGAGTTGTACGAGGCGTTCCCGGTGTTCGCGGACGCGCTGGACGAGGTGTGCGTCCACTTCGACGACTTGATAGAACGTTCGCTCCAGAGCGTGATGTTCGGTGCGGACGCCGACCTGCTTGAGCAGACCGGTTACGCCCAACCCGCCCTTTTCGCGATGGAAGTGGCGCTGTTCCGGCTCGCGGAGTCCTTCGGTGTGCGGCCGGAGATCGTCGGCGGGCACTCCATCGGTGAGCTGGCCGCCGCGTACGTGGCCGGACTGTGGTCGCTTGAGGATGCGACACGACTGGTGGCCGCGCGCGGCCGGTTGATGCAGGCGCTGCCGGAAGGGGGCGCGATGCTCGCGGTCCAGGCGGCGGAGGCCGACGTGCTGCCGCTGCTGGACGGTCTCGCCGACCGGGCGGGTGTCGCGGCGGTCAACGGGCCCTCGCAGGTGGTCCTGTCCGGCGAGCGTGCCGCCCTGGAGGGCCTGGAGCAGACGCTTCGCGGGCAGGGCCGCAAGGTGCGGTGGCTGAAGGTGTCGCACGCCTTCCACTCGCCGCTGATGGACCCGGCCCTGGCCGACTTCCGCAAGGTCGCCGCGGGGCTCACGTACCAGGAGCCGACGCTTCCGCTCGTCTCCAACCTCACCGGTGCACTGGCGGATGCCGACGAGCTTCGGGACCCCGAGTACTGGGTCCGTCACATCCGTGAGGCCGTGCGCTTCCATGACGGGCTGGGCGCGCTGACCGGTGCTGGCGTCTCCACGCTGCTGGAGCTGGGCCCGGACGCCGTCCTGACCGCGATGGCGCACGAGGCGCTGAGCGAACCCGCCGCGCAGGCGGGGCTGGTGGCCGCCGCGCGCAAGGACCGTTCCGAGGCGGACACGTTCCTGGCGGCGCTCGCGCAGGTGCACGTACGCGGCATCGAGGTCGACTGGGCGCCGCTGTACGCCCCGGTCGAGTCCCGACGCCGCGTGGACCTGCCCACGTACGCCTTCCAGTGCCGGACGTTCTGGCCGCAGCCCAAGGACACGGACGCGCGGGGCACGCGGGGCGGGACGCTGGACGCCGCGTTCTGGGACGTCGTACGGCGGGAGGACCTGGACGGCCTCGCCGGCGCGCTGGAGCTGGACCCGGACGCCCCGCTGACGTCGGTGCTCCCGGCGCTCGCGTCCTGGCGGCAGCGGCAGCAGGAGCGCCACGAGGTGGACGCCCTGCGCTACCGCGTCACGTGGAAGCCGCTGGCCGGCGCGACCGCGCCCGGAGCGGGCGAGTCCCTCGACGGGACCTGGGCACTGCTGGTACCGGCCGGAGCGGCCGGACACCCCTGGTGCACCGCGGCCGAGGAGGCGCTCGCCGCCACCGGGGCGGACGTCCGGCGCGTCCTCGTCGGGGACGACGACGCGGACCGTACGGCGCTGACGCGGCTGCTGCGGGACCTCGCCGGGCAGGCGCCGTCCGGGCCGGGGAGCACGGCCCTCGCCGGAGTGCTGTCCCTGCTGGCCCTGGACGAGCGCCCGTACCACGGCGGCCCCGCGCTGACGTGGGGCATGGCCGCCACCCTCGCCCTGACGCAGGCCGCCGTCGACGCCGGGGCCGGGGGCCGGCTGTGGGTCGCGACGTCCGGCGCGGTCTCCGTCGGCGCCGCCGACCCGCTGCGCGCGACCGCGCAGGCGCAGGTGTGGGGGTTCGGCCGGGTCGCCGGACTGGAACACCCCGAGGTGTGGGGCGGCTTGATCGACCTCCCGGAGGTGGTCGGCCTCTCAGGGTCGGCCAACCTCTCGGAAGGGGCGGACCTTGCGGAGGCCGCGGACCTCCCGGAGGCCGCGGGACGCGAGGAAGCCGGGGCGGCCGGGGAGGGCTCCGGCGGCGTCGTCCCGGCCCCCGTCCGCGCCCAGCTCACCGCGCTCCTCGCCCGGACCGCCGCCGACGGCTTCGCCGAGGACCAGCTCGCCCTGCGCCCCTCGGGAGTGCATGTCCGCCGTCTCACGCGCGCCCCGGGCAGCGCCCCGGCCGCCGCCGGCGCGCAGTGGCGGCCGCGCGGCACCGTGCTCGTCACCGGCGGTACCGGCGCCCTCGGCGCCCACGTGGCGCGCTGGCTCGCGGGCAACGGCGCCCGGCACCTCGTCCTGACCAGCCGCCGCGGCCCGGACGCGCCGGGAGCCGCGGAACTCCGTACCGAACTGGAGGAGCTGGGGGCCGAGGTCACCCTCGCCGCCTGCGACGTGGCCGACCGGGACGCGGTCGCCCGCCTCCTCGACGCGCTGCCCGAGGAGGCGCCGCTGAGCGCCGTCGTGCACGCGGCGGGCGTCGGCCAGGACCTGATGATCGACGCGACCGGTCCTGAGGACTTCGCGGCCGTCGTGACCGCGAAGACCGCGGGCGCGGCCCACCTGGACGACCTGCTCGGCGACGCGCCGCTGGACGCCTTCGTGCTGTTCTCGTCCATCGCCGGGGTGTGGGGCAGCGGCGGCCAGGCCGCCTACGCCGCCGCCAACGCCCACCTCGACGGGCTCGCCGAGCGCCGCAGGGCCCGCGGGCGCGTGGTGACGTCGGTCGCCTGGGGGCCGTGGGCCGGTGCGGGCATGGCCGGGGACGACGAGGCGGCGGCGCACCTGCGCAAGCGGGGCCTGCCCGGCCTGCGGCCCGAGGTGGCCGTCGCCGCCCTGCGCCACGCGTCGGCCGGACCCGACGCGCTGGTCACGGTCGCCGACGTGGACTGGGAGCGGTTCGCCCCGGCCTTCACGGTGCGGCGCCCCAGCCCCCTGCTCGACGAGCTGCCGGAGGCCCGTACCGCCCTGGCCCCCGCGTCGGACACCGCCGACGGCGGCACGGCGGCGGGAGACGCGGCGGCGGCGCTGCGCGACCGGCTCGCCGCCGCCCCGCCCGCCGAGCGCGAGCGGACGGTCCTGGAACTGGTGCGTACGGAGGTCGCCGCCGTCCTCGGGCACACCGGCACGGCCGCCGTCCGCGAGGACCGCGCCTTCAAGGAGTTCGGCTTCGACTCGCTGACCGCCGTCGAACTGCGCACCCGCCTGAACGCCGCGACCGGCCTGAGCCTGCCCAGCACGCTCGTCTTCGACCACCCGACCCCCGGGGAGCTGGCCCGCGAGCTGCTCTCCGCGCTCCTGCCCGACGCCGCCCCCGGTACGGCCCCCGGCCCCGCCGGCGGTGCCACGGCGGCGGACCACCTCGCGGACGCCGACGTCCGCAGGGCCCTGGCGGCCGTCCCGGTCGCCCGCATCCGCGAGGCGGGGCTGCTCGACGCCCTCCTGCGCCTCGCCGCGCCGGACGCGACGGCGGCCGTGGCCGCCGACGCGGCCGACGACGACGGCGCGGACGCCTCGATCGACGCCATGGACGTGGACAACCTGATCCAGATGGCCTTGGACAACAGTGATTCCTGATGCAGCGATACCTGACGCAGCACGAAAAGTGGAGCCGGACATGACGAGGCCTTCGGACACGGTCGTCGATGCGCTGCGCGCGTCTCTGAAGGAGACCGAGCGGCTGCGACGGCAGAACCAGCAGCTCGCGGCGGCATCCCGGGAGCCGATCGCGATCGTCGGCATGAGCTGCCGCTTCCCCGGCGGCGTCACCGGCCCCGAGGACCTGTGGCGGCTCGTCGCCGACGGCGCCGACGCCATCGGCGACCTCCCCGACGACCGGGGCTGGGACGTCGACGCCCTCTACGACCCCGACCCGGAGAAGCACGGCACCTTCTACGCCCGCCAGGGCGGGTTCCTGCGCGACGCGGGCGAGTTCGACGCCGCGTTCTTCGGGATCTCGCCGCGCGAGGCCCTGGCCATGGACCCGCAGCAGCGGCTCCTCCTGGAGACCGCCTGGGAGGCCTTCGAGCGCGCCGGGATCGACCCGTCCACGCTCCGGGGCACCCGCGCCGGCGTGTTCGTCGGCTCCGGCTACCAGGGGTACGGCGAGGGCGTCCGGCAGGCCCCCGAAGGCGTCGAGGGCCACCTGCTGACCGGCAACACCACCAGCGTCATGTCGGGCCGCCTCTCCTACGTCCTCGGCCTCCAGGGCCCGGCCGTCACGGTCGACACGGCGTGCTCGTCGTCGCTGGTGGCGCTGCACCTGGCGGCGCAGGCGCTGCGGCAGGGCGAGTGCACCATGGCCCTGGCGGGCGGCGTGACGGTCATGTCGTCGCCGGAGACCTTCGTGGAGTTCAGCCGCCAGCGCGGCCTGGCCATGGACGGCCGCTGCAAGGCGTTCGCCGAGGCCGCCGACGGCACCGGCTGGGGCGAGGGCGTGGGCCTGCTGCTCGTCGAGCGGCTGTCGGACGCCCGCCGCAACGGCCACAAGGTCCTCGCCGTGATCCGGGGTTCGGCCGTCAACCAGGACGGCGCCAGCAACGGTCTCACCGCCCCCAACGGCCCCTCCCAACGGCGCGTCATCCAGGCCGCGTTGGCGAACGCCGGGGTGTCCGCGGCCGAGGTGGACGCCGTGGAGGCCCACGGCACGGGTACGACGCTGGGTGACCCGATCGAGGCGCAGGCGCTCATCGCCACGTACGGCAAGGAGCGCCCGGCCGACCGGCCGCTGTGGCTGGGCTCGCTGAAGTCGAACATCGGTCATACGCAGGCCGCCGCCGGTGTCGCCGGTGTCATCAAGATGGTCATGGCCATGCGCGCGGGCGTGCTGCCCAAGACGCTGCACGTCGACGCCCCCACCTCCGAGGTCGACTGGTCGGCCGGGAGCGTGGAGCTGCTGACCGAGGCCCGGGAGTGGGCCGCGCGGGACGGCGGCGGGCCGCGCCGCGCGGGCGTCTCCTCCTTCGGCATGAGCGGCACGAACGCCCACGTCATCGTGGAACAGGCCCCGGCGGCCGACGACCGGGCCCCCGAGGACGAGACCGAGGGCGTGACGCCGCCGCAGGCCGTGACGGGCCTCGTACCGCTGGCCCTCTCCGCGAAGAGCGAGAGCGCGCTGCGGGCACAGGCCGCCCACCTCCGCGAACACCTGCTGGCGCACCCCGAGGTGAGCGTGGGCGACGTGGCCTGGTCGCTGGTGGTGGCACGGTCGCGGTTCGACCAGCGGGGTGTGCTCCTCGGCCGCGACCGGGACGAGCTTCTCGCCGGGCTGCGGAGTCTGGCCGAGGGTGACAACGCGGCTCCTGGCGTGGTGACGGGGAGTGCGCCGGGTGGTGTGGTGCGCCCGGTGTTCGTGTTCCCGGGGCAGGGGTCGCAGTGGGCCGGGATGGCGGTTCAACTGCTGGACGATTCCCCGGTGTTCGCGGAGCGGATGCGGGAGTGCGCGGAAGCGCTCGGCGAGTTTGTGGACTGGGACCTGTTCGAGGAGCTGAGCGGGGAGCGGTTCGACCGCGTCGATGTGGTCCAGCCGGTCCTGTTTGCCGTGATGGTGTCGTTGGCTGCTGTGTGGCAGGCGGCGGGTGTGCAGCCTGCTGCGGTTGTCGGGCATAGCCAGGGTGAGATCGCTGCCGCGTGCGTGGCTGGTGCGCTGTCGTTGCGGGACGCGGCCCGGGTGGTGGCGCTGCGCAGCCTGACCATTCGCGAGCTGTCGGGCAAGGGCGGCATGGTGTCGGTGCCGCTGCCCGAGGCCGAGGTGCGCGAGCTGGTCTCCGGCTGGGGAGGCCGGATCGAGGTCGCGGCCGTCAACGGCCCCGCCCAGGTCGTCGTATCCGGTGAGCCGGAGGCCCTGGAGGAGCTGGTCGCCCAGTGTGTGGCGCGGGACGTCCGTGCCCGCACGATTCCGGTGGACTATGCCTCGCACTCGTCGTACGTCGAGCAGATCGAGGCGCAGATAGCCGAGGCGCTGGCCGGGGTGTCCCCGCAGGATGCTCAGATCCCGCTGTACTCGACCCTCACGGGCGCCTGGCTGGACGGCAACACGCCCATGGACGCGGGCTACTGGTACCGCAACCTGCGCCAGACGGTCCTGTTCGAGCACGCCACCCGCGGGCTGCTCGCCGAGGGCCATGGCCTGTTCGTGGAGATGAGCCCGCACCCGGTGCTCACCGTCCCTGTGCAGGCCACCATCGACGCGACCGACAGCCCTGCCGCGGCCCTGGGCTCGCTGCGCCGCGACGAAGGCGGCGCCGACCGACTGTTCGCCTCGCTCGCCGAGGCCCACGCGCACGGTGCCGAGCTGGACTGGACGGCGCTGCTCCCCGGTAGACGTACCGTCGTCGACCTGCCCACGTACGCCTTCCAGCGCCAGCACTACTGGCTGCACGCGGACCCCGGTGCCGGGGACGTCAGCGCGGCCGGGCTGGACGACGCGGGGCACCCACTGCTGGGTGCGGCGGTGCCGTTGGCGGACGGTGACGGGCACCTACTGACGGGGCGGCTCTCGCTGCGTACGCACCCGTGGCTGGCCGACCACGCCGTGGCGGGTGCCGTGCTGCTGCCCGCGACCGCCTTCGTGGAACTCGCGCTGCGCGCCGGCGACCAGGTCGGCTGCGACCTGGTCGAAGAGCTGACGATGGAGACGCCCCTGGTCGTCCCGGAGACGGGCGGCGTACAGCTCCAGCTCACCGTCGGGCACGCCGACGCCTCCGGGCGGCGGTCGCTCGCCTTCCACTCACGGCCCGAGGCGGGGTCCGACGGGACCGGTGCGGAGGCCGAGCCGTGGACCCGGCACGCCACCGGCGTCCTCACCGCGAGCACGGCGTCCACCGAGGCCCCCGAGCCGGGCCTCGCCACGTGGCCGCCCCGTGACGCGGAGGCGGTCGCTGTCGACGGCCTGTACGAGGAGTTCGCGGCGGCGGACGTGCGGTACGGCCCCGCGTTCCAGGGGCTGCGCGCCGCCTGGCGGCGCGGCGACGAGGTGTTCGCCGAGGTGCGCGTCCCCGAGGACCGGCGCGACGAGGCGGGCCGGTTCGGCCTGCACCCGGTGCTGCTGGACGCCGCGCTCCAGGCGGCGCACCTGGCGCAGGACCCCTCCGACGACGCCGGGACCGACGACGCCGGGACCGACGGCGCCGGGGCCGAGGGCGGCGCTCCCCGGCTGCCGTTCTCGTGGAGCGACGTGGCCCTGTACGCCACCGGGGCCACGACCCTGCGCGTCCGCCTGACCCGCTCCGGCAGCGGCGGCGACACCGTCTCCGTCCTGCTCGCCGACGACACCGGGGCGCCGGTCGCGCACATCGGCTCGCTGGTGTCCCGCACCGTCGACGCCCGGCAGGACCTCGCCGCGCGGCGCACCCGCGTGCCGCACCTCTACCGCGTCACCTGGGCGCCGCCGCAGACCGCCGCGCCGGAGCCGACGGCGTCGACAGTGTCGACGTGGGCCGTGCTCGGCGCGGACGCGGCGGAGCTGTGCCGCGCCCTGGCCGAGGACGGTGTCGACGCCACCGCGTACGAGGGGCTCGCCGACCTCTCCGCGGCCGTCGCCGACGGCACCGCACCCGTACCGGACGTCGTCGTCGCGGCCACGGGCCCCCTGGCTCACCCCGGCACGGGAACCGGTGCCGAGACCGGCCTCGCGCCCGCCGCAGCCACCGGTACCGGCACGAACACTGGTACTGGTACTGGCACAGGCCCCGACACCGGCCCCGACACCGATGTCGAAGCCGACGCCGTGCACGCCGCCACCCGCGACGCGCTCGCCCTCACCCAATCCTGGCTGGCCGACGCCCGCCTCGCGGACGCCCGGCTGGTCGTCCTGACCCGCGGGGCCGCCGCCGTCAGCACCGGCGAGCCGGTGCCCGGCCTGGCGCACACCGCCGTGCTCGGCCTGCTGCGGTCCGCGCAGTCCGAGGAGCCGGGCAGGTTCGTCCTGGTCGACGTGGACGGCGCCCCCGAGTCGCTGCGGGCCCTGCCCGCCGCGTACGCGCACGGCGAGCCCGAGTGCGCGATCCGCGCCGGAGCCGTGCTCGTCCCCCGGCTCACCCGCGACGTCGGCGAGCCCGCCACCACCCCCGCCGCGCCGGACCCGAACGGCACCGCGCTGGTCACCGGCGCCCCCGCCGGCCTCGGCGGTCTCGTCGCCCGGCACCTCGTCACCGCGTACGGCGTCCGGCACCTGCTCTTCCTGGGCCGCCGCGGCCCCGACGCGCCCGGCGCCGCCGAACTCACCGCGCACCTCGCCGAGCTGGGCGCCACCGTCGACGTCGTCGCCTGCGACGCCGCCGACCGGGACGCCCTCGCGGCGGCCCTGACCCGCGTACCCCACGCGCACCCGCTGACCGCGGTCGTGCACACGGCGGGCGTCTTCGACGACGGCATCACCGCCTCGCTCACCCCCGCGCAACTGGACCGCGTGCTGCGGCCCAAGGTCGACGCCGCCCTCAACCTGGGCGCGCTGACCGCCGACGCCGGGCTCGACGCCTTCGTGCTCTTCTCCTCCGTCGCGGGCGTCCTCGGCGGCGCCGGGCAGGGCAACTACGCCGCGGGCAACACCTTCCTCGACGCCTACGCGCAGCACCTGCGCCGCCGGGGCGTGCCCGCCACGTCGCTCGCCTGGGGCCTGTGGGCCGAACGCGGCGGCATGGCCGGGCAGATCACCGCCGACGACCTGGACCGGATGACCCGCTCCGGCGTCGCCCCGCTCGCCACCGAGCAGGGCCTCGGCCTGCTCGACGCCGCCCTCGGCCTGGACGCCGCCGCCCTGGTGCCCGTGCGCCTCGACACCGCCGCGCTGCGCGCCGCGCACGGTCACCGCCTGCCGCCGCTGCTCAGCGGCCTCGTCCAGGGCCCGGCCCGGCGCGCGCTCACCGGCCGGGACGGCTCCGACGGTGACACGCCCGCCCTGGTGCGCCGCCTGCGCGCACTGCCGTACGACGAGCGGGAGCGGGCGCTCCTCGACCACGTGCGCGGCCAGGCCGCCGCCGTCCTCGGCTACGCCTCCGGCGACGACGTCGACGCCGGACGGGCCTTCCGCGACCTGGGCTTCGACTCGCTCACCGCCGTCGAACTGCGCAACCGCCTCAAGGAGACGAGCGGCCTGCGCCTGCCCGCCACCCTCGTCTTCGACTACGCCAACCCGCACGCCCTGGCCCGCCACCTCCTCGCCGAACTGGCCGGTGACGAAGCCCAGGAGACCCCGGCCGCCCAGGCCGCGGCGCCCGCCACCGGCCACGGCGGCGCGGCCGCCGACGAGCCCGTCGCCATCGTCGCCATGAGCTGCCGCTTCCCCGGCGGCGTGGAGAGCCCCGAGGACCTGTGGCGGCTGGTCGGCGCGGGCGCCGACGCCACCTCCGGCCTGCCGGAGGGGCGCGGCTGGGACACCGCTTCCCTCTACGACCCCGACCCCGACCACCAAGGCACCACGTACTCGCGCGGCGGCGGCTTCCTGCACGAGGCCGGGGAGTTCGACGCGGCGTTCTTCGGCATCTCGCCGCGCGAGGCCCTGGCCATGGACCCGCAGCAGCGCCTGCTCCTGGAGACCTCCTGGGAGGCGTTCGAGCGGGCCGGGATCGACCCTGCCACGCTGCGCGGCAGCACGGGCGGCGTCTTCGTCGGCGCCTCCTCCCAGGGTTACGGCGAGAGCGTGCGGGAAGTCCCCGACGGCCTCGAAGGCCATCTGATGACCGGCAACTCCACCAGCGTCATCTCCGGCCGCCTCGCCTACTCCTTCGGCCTCGAAGGCCCGGCGGTGACCGTGGACACGGCGTGCTCGTCGTCCCTGGTCGCCCTGCACCTGGCGGCGCAGGCGCTGCGCCAGGGCGAGTGCGACCTCGCGCTCGCCGGCGGCGCCACCGTCATGTCGACACCCGACACCCTCGTCGCGTTCAGCCGCCAGCGCGGCCTGGCCGCCGACGGCCGCTGCAAGCCCTTCGCCGAGGGCGCCGACGGCTTCGGCGTCGGCGAGGGCGTGGGCATGCTGGTCCTGGAGCGCCTGTCCGACGCCCGCCGCAAGGGCCACAAGGTCCTGGCGGTGGTGCGGGGTTCGGCCGTCAACCAGGACGGTGCCAGCAACGGCCTCACCGCCCCCAACGGACCCTCCCAGCAGCGCGTCATCCGCGCCGCCCTCGCCAGCGCGCGCCTCACGCCCGCCGACGTGGACGCGGTCGAGGCGCACGGCACCGGCACGTCCCTGGGCGACCCGATCGAGGCCCAGGCGCTCATCGCCACGTACGGCAGGAACCGGCCCGACGACCGCGAGCCGCTGTGGCTCGGCTCGGTCAAGTCGAACATCGGGCACGCGCAGGCGGCCGCGGGCGTCGCGGGCGTCATCAAGATGGTCATGGCGATGCGGTACGGCGTCCTGCCCAAGACGCTGCACGCCGAGACCCCGACGACCGAGGTCGACTGGTCCGCGGGGGCCGTCGAGCTGTTGACCGAGGCGCGCGAGTGGGCCGCGCCGCAGGCGGGCCGGCCGCGACGTGCGGGTGTCTCCTCCTTCGGCATGAGCGGCACCAACGCGCACGTGATCGTGGAGCAGGCGCCGGTGGAGGAAGCACTGTCCGCCGAGGCCGCGGACGGATCCGGGCACACCACCGCGCCGTCGGTGGTACCGGGCCTGATCCCGCTGGCCCTCTCGGCGAAGAGCGAGGCCGCGCTGCGCGCGCAGGCGGCACGGCTGTGGGAGCGGCTGCTCGCGGACGCGGTCGACGACGGCTCCGACAAGGTCGGGCTGACGGACGTCGGCTGGTCCCTGACGGTCACCCGGTCCCGCTTCGAACACCGGGGCGTCGTCCTCGGCCGCGACCGCGCGGAACTCCTGGACCGGCTCCAGGGCCTGGCCCGAGGCGACGACGCGGTGGTGGCCGGTGGTGTGGTGACCGGGCGTGCGGTGAGCGGGGCCGGTCGTGCGGTGTTCGTGTTCCCGGGGCAGGGGTCGCAGTGGGCCGGGATGGCGGTCCAACTGCTGGAGGATTCGCCGGTGTTCGCAGCTCGGATGCGGGAGTGCGCGGATGCCCTGTCGGAGTTCGTGGACTGGGACCTGTTCGAGGAGCTGGGCGGCGCCGACTTCGACCGCGTCGATGTGGTGCAGCCGGTGTTGTTCGCGGTGATGGTGTCGTTGGCTGCGGTGTGGCAGGCGGCGGGTGTGAAGCCTGCTGCGGTCGTCGGGCACAGTCAGGGTGAGATCGCTGCCGCGTGCGTTGCGGGAGCCCTGTCGTTGCAGGACGCGGCCCGGGTCGTTGCTTTGCGCAGCCTGGCTATTCGCGAGCTGTCGGGCAAGGGCGGCATGGTGTCGGTGCCGCTGCCGGAGGCGGACGTACGCGAGCTGATCAGCGGTTGGGAGGGCCGGGTCGAGGTCGCGGCCGTCAACGGCCCCGCCCAAGTGGTGGTCTCCGGTGAGCCCGAGCCCCTGGAGGAGCTGGTCGCCCAGTGTGTGGAGCGGGACATCCGCGCCCGCACGATCCCGGTGGACTACGCCTCGCACTCCTCATACGTCGAGCAGATCGAGGCACAGATAGCCGACGCACTGGCGGACGTGTCGCCGCGCCAGGCCGAGGTGCCGCTGTACTCGACGCTGACCGGGGCCTGGCTGGACGCGGACACGCCCATGGACGCCGGGTACTGGTACCGCAACCTGCGCCAGACGGTGCTGTTCGAGTACGCCGCCCGTGGCCTGCTGGCCGAGGGGCACGGGCTGTTCCTGGAGATGAGCCCGCACCCCGTCCTCACCGTCCCGGTGCAGGCCACCGTCGAGGCCGCCGGGCGTGAGGGGGCGGCCGTCGCTCTGGGTTCGCTGCGGCGGGACGAAGGCGGTGCCGAGCGGCTGGCGGCGTCGTTCGCGCAAGCCCACGCGCACGGCGCGGAGCTGGACTGGAAGGCGTTCTACCCCGGCGCCGGAACCGTCGTCGACCTGCCCACGTACGCCTTCCAGCGGCAGCACTACTGGCTGACCGAGGAGCAGGCGCCGGGCGGCAGGACCGCGCCCGCCGCGGACGAGGTCGAGGCGCGCTTCTGGGAGGCCGTGGAGCGCGAGGACCTCGCGGAGCTGACGGCCGAGCTGGAGATCGCGGAGGACTCCGCGGCCGAACTGGGCGCCGTCCTGCCCGTGCTGTCCTCGTGGCGGCGGCAGCGCCGCGAGCGGTCGACGCTCGACGGCTGGCGCTACCGCGTGACCTGGAAGCCGCAGCCGGCCTCCACCCTCTCGTCCACCGGGCTCACCGGCCGGTGGCTGGTCGTCCTGCCCGAGAACCCGGGAGGTCCGGGGAACCCGGGGAACGCGGGGAACGCGGGGAACCCGGAGAACCCGGGGAACGCGGAGTACTCGGAGTACTCGGGTGACCACCCGTGGGTGGACGGCACCGTCGACGCCCTCACCCGAGCCGGTGCCCAGGTCGTCGAACTGCGCCTGGCCGACGGCGAGGCGACGCGCGAGACCCTCGCCGAACGGCTGCGGGCCCTCGGCGGAGCGGCGGAGCTCGCCGGGGTGGTCTCGCTGCTCGGGCTCGACGAGTCCGCCGCGGAGGGGTACGAGGCCGTGTCCGCGGGCCTCGCCGGCACCCTCGCGCTGGTCCAGGCCCTCGGCGACGCCGGGGTCGGCGCTCGCCTGTGGGTGGCGTCCTGCGGAGCCGTCGCCACGGGCCGCGGCGACCGGGCCGTGCGCCCCGTCCAGGCGGAGCTGTGGGGCTTCGGCCGGGTCGCCGCCCTGGAGCACCCGGACCGGTGGGGCGGCCTCGTCGACCTGCCGCCGTCGTACGACAGCCGTACGGGCGCGCGTCTCACGGCCGTGCTCGCGGGGCTCGGTGACGAGGACCAGGTCGCGGTGCGCGACACGGGCGTCTTCGTGCGCCGCTTCGCGCACGCGCCGCTGCCGGAGGACCGGCGCGAGGAGCCGGAGTGGACGCCGCGCGGCACCGCGCTCGTCACCGGCGGCACGGGGGCCGTCGGCGGGCACGTGGCCCGCTGGCTGGCCCGCGAGGGTGTCGAGCACCTCGTCCTGACCAGCCGCCGCGGCCCCGACGCGCCGGGCGCCGACGAACTCCGGGCGGAACTGGAGGAGCTGGGTGCCGAGGTCACCGTCGTGGCGTGCGACGTCAGCGACTGGGACGCGGTCGCCGGGCTCCTCGACCGGCTCGCCGCGGACGGGCACACCCTGCGCTCCGTCTTCCACGCGGCGGGCGCCGGGCAGGACCGGCCGCTGGCCGGGACGACCACGGCGGACGTCGCCGACGTACTGGCGGCGAAGGTCGCGGGCGCGGCCCATCTGGACACGCTCCTCGACACCGGCTCACTGGACGCCTTCGTGCTGTTCTCCTCCAACGCGGGCGTGTGGGGCAGCGGCAACCAGGCCGCGTACGCGGCCGCCAACGCCCACCTCGACGCGCTCGCCGAACAGCGCCGCGCCCGCGGCCTCACCGCGACCTCCGTCGCCTGGGGCCTGTGGGGCGGCGGCAGCGAGATGGCCGGACAGGAGGCCGAGGAGACGCTGCGCCGCCTCGGGGTGACGGCGATGGCGCCGGAGCGCGCGGTCGCGGCCCTGGCACAGGCGGTGGCGTACGACGAGACGTTCGTGGCCGTCGCGGACGTCGACTGGGAGCGGTTCGCGCCCGCCTTCACCTCGGTGCGGCCGAGCCCGTTCCTCGGGGACCTGCCGGAGGTGCGGAGCGTCCTCGCCGGGCCGGAGACCGCCCCGGCCGCCGGGACCGGCGCGCGGGACCGCGTGGCGGGTACCGAGTGGGCCGAGCGGCTCGCCGCCCTGCCGGCGGCGGAGCGTGGGCGGTCGGCCCTCGAACTGGTACGGGCCCACGCGGCGGCCGTCCTCGGCTACGCGGGTCCCGAGGCCGTGGAGCCGACGCGCGCCTTCCGCGAGCTGGGCTTCGACTCGCTGACCGCCGTCGAGGTCCGCAACCGCCTGGCCGCCGCCACCGGCCTGAAACTGCCCACGACCCTCGTCTTCGACCACCCCACCGCCCGCGACCTCGCCGCCCACCTGTGCCGCGAGGCCCTCGGCGACGCGCCGGGCGAGGCCGCGTCCCCCGCCGCGGCACCCGCGCCCGCCGACGACCCGATCGCCATCGTGTCGATGAGCTGCCGCTACCCCGGCGGCGCCACCAGCCCCGACGCGCTGTGGCGGCTCGTCGCCGACGGCACGGACGCCATCGCGGGCTTCCCCGCCGACCGCGGCTGGGAGAACACCCGGGCGGGCGCCTACCGGGCCGAGGGCGGATTCCTCTACGACGCCGCCGAGTTCGACGCCGCGTTCTTCGGCATCTCGCCGCGCGAGGCCCTGTCCATCGACCCGCAGCAGCGGCTCCTCCTGGAGGCGTCCTGGGAGCTGTTCGAGCGCGCGGGCATCGCCCCCGCCTCCGTACGCGGCCACCAGACCGGCGTCTTCATCGGCTCCGGCCACCAGGGCTACGGCGAAGGCGTCCAGGAGCCGCCCGAGGGCGTCGAGGGCTATCTGCTCACCGGCAGCGCCGGAGCGGTGGTCTCGGGCCGTCTGTCGTACGCCTTCGGCCTCGAAGGCCCGGCGGTGACGGTGGACACGGCCTGCTCGTCGTCCCTCGTGGCCCTGCACCTGGCGGCGCAGGCGCTGCGGCAGGGTGAGTGCGACATGGCCCTGGCGGGCGGTGTCACCGTCATGTCGACGCCCACCGCCTTCGACGAGTTCAGCAAGCAGCAGGGCCTGGCCGCCGACGGCCGCTGCAAGCCCTTCGCCGACGCCGCCGACGGCACGGGCTGGGGTGAAGGCGTGGGCCTGCTCCTGCTTGAGCGCCTGTCGGACGCCCGGCGCAACGGCCACGAGGTCCTAGCGGTCGTACGGGGCTCCGCCGTCAACCAGGACGGTGCCAGCAACGGCCTGACCGCCCCCAACGGTCCGTCCCAGCAGCGGGTGATCCGGGCCGCGCTCGCCAACGCCGGACTGACGGCCGGTGACGTGGACGCGGTCGAGGCGCACGGCACGGGCACGACGCTGGGCGACCCGATCGAGGCGCAGGCACTCATCGCCACGTACGGGCAGGAGCGCCCGGAGGACCGGCCCCTGTGGCTCGGCTCCATCAAGTCCAACATCGGCCACACCCAGGCTGCTTCGGGCGTCGCGGGTGTCATCAAGATGGTCATGGCCATGCGCGCGGGCGTCCTGCCGCAGTCCCTGCACGTGGACCGGCCGAGCAGCCACGTCGACTGGTCGGCGGGCGCGGTCGAACTGCTCACGGAGGCCCGGGACTGGGCCGCGCGGGAGGACGCGCCGCGTCGCGCGGGTGTCTCCTCCTTCGGTGTCAGCGGTACGAACGCCCACGTGATCGTGGAGCAGGCCCCGGCGACCGGGCCCACGGCCGCCGTCGAGCCCGTCGCCCCCGTCACGGCGGTGCCGTGGCTGGTCTCGGCCCGCGGCGCCGACGCCCTCCGGGCCCAGGCCTCGCGCCTGCGCGAGCACGTGGCGGCCGACGAGCACCTGGACGCCGTCGACGTGGGCTGGTCCCTGCTCTCGGGCCGGTCGCCGCTCGAACACCGTGCTGTGGTCCTCGGCCGGGACCGGGCGGAGTTCCTGGCCGGGCTGGAGTCCGTCGCGTCCGGCGGCCCGGGGGTCGTGTCCGGCTCGGTGGTCGAGGGCCGCCTGGGGGTTGTCTTCACCGGGCAGGGCAGCCAGCGGTTGGGGATGGGCCGGGAGTTGTATGAAACCTTCCCGGTGTTCGCGGATGCGCTGGACGAGGTGTGTGGGTACTTCGACGGGTGGATAGAACGTTCGCTCCAGAGCGTGATGTTCGGTTCGGATGCCGACCTGCTTGAGCAGACCGGCTATGCGCAGCCCGCGTTGTTCGCGATGGAAGTGGCGCTGTTCCGGCTGGCGGAGTCCTTGGGCGTGCGCCCGGAGGTGGTCGGCGGGCATTCGATCGGTGAACTGGCTGCCGCGTACGTGGCCGGGCTGTGGTCGCTTGAGGATGCGACGCGACTCGTAGCGGCTCGTGGTCGCTTGATGCAGGCGCTGCCCGAGGGCGGGGCGATGCTGGCGGTGCAGGCGGCGGAGGCCGAGGTGCTGCCGCTGGTCAGCGACCTTGCCGACCGAGTGGGTGTGGCGGCGGTCAACGGCCCCTCGCAGGTGGTGCTCTCCGGTGAGCGTGCGGCTCTGAAGGGGCTGGAGAAGACGCTGCGCGGGCAGGGCCGCAAGGTGCGCTGGCTGAAGGTCAGCCACGCTTTCCACTCCCCGCTGATGGAGCCCGCGCTGGAGGAGTTCCGGCGTGTGGCGCAGGAGTTGACGTACCGGGAGCCGACGCTTCCGGTGGTCTCCAACCTCACGGGTGCGCTGGCCGAGCCCGCAGAGCTGATGGACCCCGAGTACTGGGTGCGGCACATCCGCGAGGCCGTGCGCTTCCACGAGGGGCTGGGGGCGTTGACCGGCTTCGGCGTTTCCACGCTGCTGGAGCTGGGGCCGGACGCGGTGTTGACCGCGATGGCGCACGACACGCTCACCGAGCCTGCCGCGCAGGCTGGGCTGGTGGCCGCCGTACGTAAGGACCGCCCCGAGGCGGACACGTTCCTGGCCGCTCTCGCGCAGGTGCACGTACGCGGCATCGAGGTCGACTGGGCGCCGCTGTACGCCCCGGTGGAAGCGCGGCGGCGTGTGGACCTGCCCACGTACGCCTTCCAGCGCGAGCGGTACTGGCTGGAGGCGGCTCCCGCCACCACCGCTCGTACGGGCGTGGCCGCCGACGAGGTGGAGGCGCGGTTCTGGGAGGCCGTGGAGCGGGAGGACCTGGAGTCGTTGAGCGCCGAGCTCGGTGGTGACGCTGGGAGCGGGGCCCTGGGTGAGGTGCTGCCGGTCCTCTCGTCGTGGCGCAGGCAGCGGCGCGAGGCGTCCACGCTGGACAGGTGGCGCTACCGGGTGGCCTGGAAGCCGCTGGGGCAGGCGCCCGCCGCCCGCCTCGACGGGGTGTGGCTGCTCGTCGTGCCGGACGGCGGCGCGGACGTCGCCGCCTGGGCGGCGGCCGTCGAGGCCGCGCTCGGCGGGCACGGCGCCGAGGTGCGCACGGTCGTGACCGGCGCGGAGGGCACCGGCCGCGAAGAACTCGCCGAGCGGCTGCGCAAGGAGGCGGCGGCCGCGGACGGCACGCTGTCCGGCGTCCTCTCCCTGCTGGCCGCCGACGAGGAGGAGCACGCCGTACGCGGCGGGGTCAGCAGCGGCCTGGCCGCGACGGTCACCCTGGTGCAGGCGTTGCACGCCGCGGACCTGGGTGCCCCGCTGTGGCTGGCCGGCCGGTCCGCGCAGGCCGTCGCCGGTGCCGACCCGGCACCCCGGCCCGCACAGGCGGCCCTGTGGGGCCTCGGCCGTGTGGTGGCCGTGGAGTACCCGCGGCTGTGGGGCGGCCTGGTCGACCTGCCGGAGACCGCCGACGCCCGGGACCTGGCCGGGCTCGCCGGACTCCTCGCCGGAGCGTGGGCGGCGGAGGGCCAGGTGGCGGAGGATCAGGTGGCGGTGCGGTCGGCCGGGGTGTTCGCGCGCCGGTTGGAGCGGGCTGCGCTGGATCCGGCGCAGGTGGGGGAGTGGGTGCCCGAGGGCACCGTGCTCGTCACTGGTGGTACGGGTGCCGTCGGTGGGCATGTGGCCCGTTGGCTGGCGGCTCAAGGTGCCCGGCATCTGGTGCTGACGAGTCGCCGTGGTCCGGATGCGCCCGGTGCCGTCGAACTCCGTGCCGAGCTGGAGGGCTTGGGCGTCGAGGTGACCATCGCCGCCTGTGACGTGGCCGACCGGGAGGCGCTGGCGCGGGTGTTGGAGGCGATTCCTGCGGAGGCGCCGCTGAGCGGGGTGTTCCACACGGCGGGTGTCCTGGACGACGGGGTGCTCGACGGCCTGGACGCCGACCGGCTCGCCACCGTGTTCCGCGCGAAGGTGCAGTCCGCGTACCACCTGGACGAGCTGACGTCCGGGTACGACCTGTCGGCGTTCGTGCTCTTCTCCTCCTTCGCCGGGCTCTCCGGCGGGGTCGGGCAGGGCAGTTACGCCGCCGCCAACGCGGCCCTCGACGCGCTCGCCGAACGGCGCCGGGCCTACGGCCTGACGGCGACCTCCGTCGCCTGGGGCGCTTGGGCGGGCGGCGGCATGGCCGGGGACGCGGCGCGCGGCGGCGCGGTGCCGCCGATGGAGCCGGGGCTCGCGGTCGCCGCGCTGGGGCAGGCCCTCGGCCACGGCCTGACCACCACGGTCATCGCCGACGTCGACTGGGAGCAGTACCTGTCCGGCGGCCCGGCCCTCACCCCCGGCACGCTCTTCGCGGACCTGCCCGAAGCCCGTGCCCTGCGGGAGCGCGCGGGCCGCGCGGACGGCGGGGCGGCCTCGGCCGCCGGGCCGGACCTGGCACGGCAGCTCGCCGCGCTGTCCGGGCCGGAGCGGGACCGGTTCCTGGAGGACCTGGTGCGGACGCACGCCGCCACGGTCCTCGGCTACCCCGGGCCCGAGCGCGTCGAGCCCGGCCGCGCCTTCCGGGAGCTGGGCTTCGACTCCCTGACCGCCGTCGAACTCCGCAACGCGCTCGGTACGGCCACCGGCCTCGCCCTGCCGACCACGCTCGTCTTCGACCACCCCACGCCCGTGGCGCTCGCCGGCTACCTCAAGGCCGAACTGGCACCGGACGCGGGCGAGTCGGCGGCGCTGCTCAGCCAGCTCGACTCGCTGGAGCTGGGGCTCGCCGAGAGCGCGCCGTCGGAGGACGAGCTGGCCACGATCGCCGAACGGCTGCGGGTCCTGCTCGACCGGTGCAGCCCCAGCGCGGGCGGCGAGGAGGGCGGCCAGGTCGTGGACGAGCTGGAGTCCGCGACGGACGACGAGATGTTCGACTTCATCAGCAAGGAGTTCGGGATCTCCTGATGAGCCGCCCTCAGCCGCCCGCCCGAGGCACCACCAGCCCGCCCGCCCGAGACGCCCCCGGGCCGTCCGCCGCGGACTGCCCCCGCCCGGCCCCGGCGGGCCACTCCCACCGGGCCCCGGCGGGCCACTCCCACCAGGCCCCGGCGGGCCACCCTCGCCCGGCCCCGGTGGGCCACTCTCTCCGACTTGTCTCTAGGAGCTAGGCCAGATGGTGAACGACGACAAAATCCGCCGCCTTCTCAAGCAGGTGACGGCGGATCTGCACACGACTCGTCGGAGAGTGCGCGAACTCGAGTCGAAGGACGCGGAGCCCGTCGCGATCATCGCGATGAGCTGCCGCTTCCCCGGCGGCGCGAGTACCCCCGAGGAGCTGTGGCGGCTGGTCAGGGACGGCGTGGACACCGTGTCCGCGTTCCCGCGGAACCGCGGCTGGGACGTGGCCGGGCTCTACCACCCCGACCCGGACCACCAGGGCACCACGTACACTCGCGAGGGCGGGTTCGTGTACACGGCCGACGAGTTCGACGCGGGCTTCTTCGGCATCTCCCCGCGCGAGGCGCGCGCCATGGACCCGCAGCAGCGGCTCCTCCTGGAGACCGCGTGGGAGGCGATCGAGCGGGCGGGCATCGACCCGCTGAGCCTGCGCGGCAGCCGCACCGGCGTGTTCACCGGCACCAACGGCCAGGACTACACCGCCGTCGTCGCCGAGGCCGCCGAGGGCGTCGAGGGCTTCTCCGGCACCGGCAACACCGCGGCCGTCGTCTCCGGCCGCCTGTCCTACACCCTGGGCCTGGAGGGCCCGGCGGTCACCGTCGACACCGCCTGCTCCTCGTCGCTGGTCGCGCTGCACCTGGCCGCGCAGGCGCTGCGCCAGGGCGAGTGCGGCCTCGCCCTCGCGGGCGGCGTGTCGCTGATGACCACGCCCACGGCGTTCGTCGAGTTCAGCCGCCAGCGCGGCATGGCCGAGGACGGCCGCTGCAAGGCCTTCGCCGACGCCGCCGACGGCACCGGCTGGGGCGAGGGCGCGGGCCTGCTGCTCCTTGAGCGGCTGTCCGACGCCCGGCGCAACGGGCACGAAGTCCTCGCGGTCGTACGGGGCTCCGCCGTCAACCAGGACGGTGCCAGCAACGGCCTCACCGCCCCCAACGGGCCCGCGCAGCAGCGGGTCATCCGGGCTGCCCTCGCCAACGCCCGCCTGACCGCCGCCGACGTGGACGCCGTCGAGGCCCACGGCACCGGGACGACCCTGGGCGACCCCATCGAGGCCCAGGCCCTGCTCGCCACGTACGGGCAGGGACGGCCCCGCACCCGGCCGCTGTGGCTCGGCTCGGTGAAGTCCAACATCGGGCACACCCAGGCCGCGGCGGGCGCCGCGGGCGTCATGAAGATGGTCATGGCGATGCGCGAGGGCCTGCTGCCGCGGACCCTGCACGTCGACCGGCCCAGCACGCACGTGGACTGGTCGGCGGGCGCCGTCGAGCTGCTGACCGAGGCCCGCGCGTGGCCGGAGCGCGAGGACGCGCCGCGCCGCGCGGGCGTGTCGTCGTTCGGCGTCAGCGGCACCAACGCCCACGTGATCATCGAGGAGGCCCCCGCCGCCGAACCCCAGGGCCCGCACCACGTCGTCGTCGAGGAAGACGATCCAGGGCACGCGGCCCGCCGCCCGCCAGCCGGTGTTGCGCGCGGCGGCG
>NZ_JASCXL010000112.1:0-30973 GCF_030010595.1 Streptomyces sp. CC224B
TCGGGGGGAAACCAGTTGCCCCTGAGCCCCGGGGGCAAAATGCTGTTCACCCCGGGTTCAACCGCACCCTCCCCGGGGCCCCCCCCACCATCGCCCCCCCCCCCCCCCCCCCGCGGCCCCGGCCTATTCGACCGAAGCCCTCAAGGCTGCCTGAACCGGCGCAGATTCAGCTCGTGGCGCACAGACGTGCGTGGCTGGCATGCCCATTGCGATGCACGTTCTGAGCCCGCCTGGTCGGTGTCCTGGCACGTGCACGGAACCGGTGTGGGGGCCGAGGCTGGCGCGAAAGAGCCGCTGGTGAGGGGGCGTTGTCAGTGGGGGTGCATATGGTGCGCAGTCATCGCGGCTTCCTCGACGTGGAGGAGGCGTGGTGAGCACCTTGGGGGTTGTGTATGACCGTTCAACGGGTCCCTGTCCCGGTCGGTCGCCGGGGCAATGGGGGATAAGTGTTTCCGGACCTGGTGGTGGAGGTTTCCGGGCCGCTGGCTTGCTTCACCCGGCCTGAGCTGAAGGTGGAGCGGGTCTCGTATCCGGTGATGACTCCGTCGGCTGCGGTTGGGGTGCTGGAGGCGGTCTTCTGGAAGCCGGAGATGGCGTACGTCATCACGGCGGTCGAGGTTTCGAAGCCGGTGGAGTGGACGCAGGTCCGGCGTAACTAGGTGAAGTCCGTGGTCAGTGCCTCGGAGGTCGCCGCGCTGCGGAAGGATCCGAGACGCCGTTACGACGTCGAGAACGACCGGGACCAGCGCAACAGCATGCTCCTGCGGGACGTGCACTACCGGATCCGGGCACAGATTCTGCGTGCGCCGCATGCCCTGGACGTACCGGAGCAGAAGTACCGTGATCAGCTGCGGCGGAGGGTCGATAAGGGGGCCCTGTTTCTCGGAGCCGTATCTCGGCTGCCGGGAGTTCAGTGCGGCGTTCGGGCCGCAGACGGATGCCCAGCCGATCGGGCGGGACGAGGACCTGGGCGTCATGCTGCACTCCATCGCCTACTCCGACTCCGGGGAGCGGTACCGGTGGTTCCACGCCCGGCTGCTGCAGGGGGTGATGCGCGTGCCGCTCGCCCCGCTGGGGGCGGGGGCGGTGGCGATGCCGGCCTCGCCGGGGTGGCGGGCTGATGGCCTGGGTGCGGGGCGGTGAGGGCGGGATGCTGCTGCACCGTCTGACCGAGTACGCCGCGTGTGCCGAGGCGGACAGTGAGCTGCCGCCGCCGTACTACCGGCCCAGGCGGATCCAGTGGATTCTGCGGATCGCGGAGGACGGAAGGTCCGCGGCGTTCGTGGGCCGGCGTCCGGCGAAGGGCGAGAAGGCGCAGGAGACGACCGCTCCGTACGCGTACCGTTCCGGGACGATGCCGCCGCCGTTTTTGATAGTGGACACGGCCCAGTACGTGCTCGCGCTGCCGAAGCAGGTGGTGGGCAAGCCGGTCGCCGAGCGGGCGGCCGAGGACGCATACCGCCGACGTGAGGCGTATGCGGCGCTGCTGCTGGAGTGGGCGGATGCGGCAGTTGGCGATCCGCTCGCCGGCGTGGTGAGGACGTTCGTGACCACTGGTGTCCTGCAGTCGCTCACCGTGCCGGAGGAGATGACGTCGGCCGACGTCATCGCGCTGATGGTCGGAACCACCTGGTTGCACCGGCTGCCAAGCGCGCAGGGAACGTGGGCGTCGGTCGTGCGGTCGCGCAAGTCCGGCAAGGCGGCTGCGGCCCTGTGTCTGGTGTGTGGCAAGGACGGTGAGCTGCTCAGCACCATTCCGGAGAGCATCAAGTCGGGCGCCATTCCGACGGGTGGCCGGGGCCGTGACGCGCAGCTGGTCAGTATCAACGCTGCTGCGCGAGGGCGGGGCAGGGCCATCCAGCTCGTCAACACGCCGGTATGCGAGGGCTGCGGCGGCCGGGCCATGGCTGCTCTCAACCTGTTGCTGGCCAGCGACACGAATCGTCGCCGCACGGCCGACTCGGTCACCGTGTGGTGGACGCAGGAACCGGTCGACGACCGCACAAGCCGGGCGCCGAACTCACCCGCGCCGCCCTGCTCCACGCCCGCATGACCCCGCCCCGCAGCCACTGAGCCGCCCCCTTGCGCACCCCGGGCCTGAGCCACCCCCCTCGTGCCCCGGCCGGCGTCTGGTGGAACGGCATGACCCAGCACGCGAGGGGATGGAGGCACCAGCGGGCGGGGAGAAACACCTTCTCGCCATTGGCGGGTGCGGACCCGGGCAGCGCTGGTCGTCGCTCGTGCAGGAGCGCCAGCGTCCGACCAGGATCAGTAGGAGTCGAAGCCGCAGGTCCAGGGATCGCCCAGGCCCAAGGCGTCGGCGAGGATTGCGTCGGCGGCCCGGGCGGGGCCGGGCCCGCTGTATCCCCAGTTGAACCCGACCAGGGCTTCAGCGTCCTTCGGAACGAGCTGCAGGGGTACACCCTCGCAGTCGACGCCGACGGGGAGCTGTACCTGAGCGACGACGCACGCGGCGGGAGCCGCACGTACATGGAGGGGTGCGCCGCCGACGGGCTTGCCGCCCTCGCCGAACGCGTCGCTGACCTCGTTCTCAGCCTCCACACACCGAGAGCTGAGCACCCCGCCTGCGCCCCGGTCACCGGACCGAGGCGCGCGGCCCTGGAGAACAACCGGGGCCGACGTCTCTTTCCGGCAGGGGGCGACGCAAGCCGCCCTCTGCCGGTCCACTCCCCGGCGAGAGCAACGCCGGAAGACCCGAAGGAACCACCTGATGGCCACTGCCACCGCCCCCGCGACCGCCTCGCCGGCACTCGCCCACAGCGTTGCCAAGCGCCGCCTGCCGCACCGCGACGGCAACGCCTGGAAGGTCGCCCCGTACGCGGCGTGATCGACGACCCGCCCCGCCGCACGCCTCACCCAGGCTGGGCGGCCCGGCGCGCTCATCCTTGCCGCGCACCCTGGCGCACCGACATCGCGTGGCAGCTCGACGACCGCGAGCCGTACGAGCCTGACCTGACCCTCGACCGGATGGCGCCGGAGCCCGTGGTCCGCGAGACCCTGCGGCTTGTCCTGCCGCGCCTGGACGACGCCGCCGCCCTCGCGTACTCCGACCGGCCCACAGAGGCCGAGAACGCCCGGCTGCGGTACCTGGACCTCGTCGGCAGCGCGGTGCGCGCTCAGGGCCCGGCGACGCTGTACCGCGTCGGTGACCAGCCGAACAGTCACATCGTGGCGTGGGGGAATGCCGGAGTGCGGTATGCGGTGACGCTCGTCGGCGCGAACCCTGCGTGCGACCTGACCGTCACCGGCCCCGTCGCATCGGTGGAACGCGTGCTGCCGCTGTTCTTGCCCGAGCCCCCGGCCGCCACGCCCAGGTTCCCGATGCGCTCCATCACCACCCGGCTGGGACGCCGACTGGCCGCGCACCTGGTGCAGTACACCGACGTCGACCAGCTCGACGACGGCGGACTCAGCTTCGGTGCCGCGACCGGCCCGTTCGGGTACATCGCCCCACCCACCGACCCCATCGCCCGCGTCCGCGACACCACGCCCGTGGTCGCCGAGCTGCACGGCGTCGGCGTCGACCACCTGGTCCACCTCGCCCCTGGCCTCGCCCGCTGACTCGCACACATGTGCTGTGCCCGGCCCAGCCAAAACCGGGCGCAAGAGGCACCTCAGTCGTCCGTCCAGACGAGAGTGCCTGGGAAGTCGGGATCCATATAAGTTGCTTCCGACACCGTGCCGTTGGGCAGTTGAGCGATCCAGGGTGACTGAGAGGCAAGCACGTTGCCGACGAACTCAAGCACGCTGGAAAGTGAGGACCAAAGCGGATCGTCGTCCCACTCGTATCCGACCTCTTCCGGGTCCCAACCCCCGATCCGTCCCGTGCGGGTGTCAACGACGAGCTGGCTGACGTTCAGTTCGGCGATGGGAACGACCAGGCGGCTGTCATTGCCCAACCGGTACTCATCGTCCTCCAGCCTGTACCGGAGCGTTCCTAGGTGCTTTCTCTCGATGTCCTGGACGCTGTGGAGCCGGTATCCGATCGGGATGATGTCGGTCGAGCCGGACCCGTTGTGCCGTAACAACGACTGCTCGACGTCCCCTGGGAGTCTCACTCCGATCCGATCATGCAGCTGGTCGAGTTCACGTCTACTGCAGGGACCCGGTAGAGGTTCTGCTTCAGGGGCATGCCGAGCGATCCACCGTTCGATCTTCTCCCACGCCTCATCAACCGACACGTTCCCGCCCCTCACAGTCCGCGAACAGTACAGATGCGCGGTGTCTGCCCCTGTTTCGCAGGAGCAGACACCGCAAGGAATCGGAGGCTATGAGCAGGAGAATACGCCTGCCCGTGGCCTGTGTTTCGCTCGGCATGGCGCCTTTGTTTGTGCGGGTGGCGCCGTAGAGTAACGGAGCTTAGCGTCTGCCCTCGCGACGTTGGTAGACACTAGCCTGAAGGACACGAACCGGGGTTTGTAGATGGTGGGGTCGCGGTAGTGCGCACCGTCCGATACGACGCGGTTGTCGAAGTTGTTCACGTTGTACGAGAGCGTCCACCGGTCTCCGGCGGCCAGCGACGGGTGGACGTGTGCGTTGTACGAGAAGCACTTGCCGTCTTCTTGGCCGGCGACACAGTCTCCGAAGGGTACGGGGCCGCCTTCAGGCATCCGGTACACCTCGTCGTGGTCGACCCAAGATCCGAACGGCCCGTAGGGGTCACAACTGGTCCACATGCGGATCTTTCCGCTGAAGGCCTCCGTCGAGTCCTGGCTGACCAGGACGAAGCTGCCTTTGTGAGGGGTGATGCTGTACTCGTTGGCGATGCCGATGGTGGTGTCGTCCCCTTCGGTCTCGCCGTACATCCAATTATTTGTCGCACCGTTGAGATACTGCCACTTGTCGGCGTCAGCAATGTTGGTTCCCTTGACTCGGGCTACTCTCATGCCTTTGTTGAGGGGTTTGTCGCTGGTGCCGTAGATGTAGGTGTATCCGTCGTCGCTTTGCTCAGCCGACATGACAGCTGAGCCCCATTGCACGCCCGCAGTGGAGGGCAGTGGGGCGATTGACTCTGGTTCCTTCAGGTTGTTCAGGTTGAAGGTAGCGACCATGGAGCTCTTAATTTTGAAGTCCCAGTCACCTTCGCCGAATTTGTGCCATTCATGGAAGATGACCTGCAGGCGCTTCTCGCCCTTGACATCCGCAACAAGGCCGTCACCGAGCCAGTACCAATGCTTTTCTGCGGAAGGAGGTACGAGCGCTTTCGGCGCGCTGTCACTTCCACCAGTGATCGTGGTCAGGTTGTCACCGACCTGCGCGACGAATGAGCTGTTGATCAGCGAGGCGCTCGTTGGTCGCGTTCCGTCTGCATTGAGCGGGCCCATGAAGGTATCGGAGAAGAGCCACAGCCGTCTGCCGTCAGGTAGCGTCACTGAGTAAGTGGAGTCGCCCCCCGTCCACCCATCGCGCGTGGTGCTGGCGTACTTGTTGAAGACGTCCTCCGGATACGCCTTCGGCTCTGCCTGCTTGGCCTCGAGCATGCCGGCAGAAGAGCACTGGTGGTATTGCACGGGAGCCGCGATACCGCTGGGTCTATTTGGGCCGTTATAGTCACCCCCGGACGGCGTGATGAGGTGAACCCAGTATTTATCTCCGTTCAGGATACGCTGAGTTCCGTAGAAGGCTTGGAGATGTCTCCCCGCGTCTCCATTATGGGTAGCCCTGATTGGCTTGACGGAGAAGTGCTTGTAACCGTCATTCCCGGGCCCTCCGGCGCCGGTCGCCGAGCCCTCATGGGTCGAGGCGTACGGGTATTCGTCACATTGCCGATCGTGGTCCAGCGCTGTTGCATATCCGGCCCCGAAGTACTTGACGCACTGACGTCTCGTTTTTCGCTGATTGGAATCCTTGGTTTTACCGTTCGCGGCCTTCCCGTACAGGCGTGTGAGCGGGGTTCCGCTCTTCGGAGACCCGGGGATCACCTTCGTGTACCTGGACGACGGCTTGGTCTTTTCAGGGCGGTTCTGCGCCAACCAGACATGGTCTGTCTGCTCGACCCACTGAGGCCGCGAGTCGAACCGGTAAGTGACAGGTTTCCCATCGTCGAAGACGCACCCGTGCGCTTTATATACGTAGGTGGCCGAGTCGCAGCGGAAGGGAGTCCCTTCAAGCACAGTCTCCCTGGGAGTGTGACCCGTCTTACTGAGAGTCGACTTGAGATCGAAATTGTACTCCGCCTTCTTTTCCCCCGTCAGGCCGTCTGGGGGAGAGAAGAATGTTATCCATTCGGTCGAGTTCGTGCCTTCGCTCCAATTGCGAAGGGTGTCTTCACGCCCACCGCTGACGTGACATGCCTGCCCCGATTTTTTGTGACAGATACCCTCCATATTCAGTTTGATATCCCAGGGCGGTCGTGGACCGGTCGCCTTCCACTCGTCCAGCACGATCCATAGTTCCATTTTGCGGTCTTTCTCGGACGAATCTTGACGCGCTATACCCATGACAGAGATTCGCCACTCGATCGCGCCGTCACGCTGACATAGCGGCGGGTTGGGGCGGCACGTGGTTTCCACTGCTTCACCCCCGGTGACCAAGCACCATATATCCCGGTCCAGTACTTTGCTTTTCGAATTTCCGGGATACGGAGTGTTTCTGCATGCTTCCATACTCGGCTGCGCTAACCTGGTCGACGACTTTCGCTTTGCATAGTCAGGGAGATATCGGGCAGCGTGACGGGATACAGCCTTTATCTCCTCTGGCGTTTCCTTACGCTTCAGAGAGAAGTCGTAGGTGCCATTCTCGCGGCTCGCATCCTTCCCACTCCGCTCCGCCTGAGTCCCCCAATTGAGCGCAATGCTACGACGCACCTCGGTCCCACTGGATGCCTGCGCCGTCGAAAACGAGCACGCCGCAGCTAACACCGCCAGAACCAAGAGAACCAGCAGTGGTCTTTTTCGTTTCATTTTTGCCCCTCGCAAAATTCACTTGCAGCCATCGAAGATGCGCGCAAGAGCGAATCCCTTCTCGCAGTTGCTCAAGGCGCCGACTGCGGAAAGTCAGTACCGATTGCAGACCGTGGAGGCTTGACAGCTCGCCGGTTAGTCGAGGCCGGTCCCACGACGCCCCCACCGCAGGGGACTTTACGCTCGCTAAGGAGCGATCGGAACCCGCCCTCTGGATCCCATGCAAGAACCGCTCAATTTCAGCCTCCTTAGAGCGCAGCTAGAGCCTCATACTTCCTGGTGACAACCGCGCAGCAAGGAACTTTGCAGGTACACGAAGGTTTCGGTGCTACTGGCGGATGGCTTGAATCAGAAACAAGTCTTTGCATATGGAACGTTGCATTTAACCTAGACTTGCCCGGCTTGAGCCATTGCTTGACAACTACACTCGGACTGCCATTCGGCTACGGTCGCAGTGGTCGGCGCGGTTGCGCGACCGAACTTGCCGTCGCCAGGGCCGCGTCCAGTCCCCTAAGCTCAAATGCGTGTCTCTCGAAGGAGCAAAGCCGACACTGCGCGATGTCGCATCGCTGGCCGGGGTGAGCACGATGACGGTTTCGAGGGTGCTCCACGACGCTTCAAAGGTGTCGCCCGTAGCCCGTCAGCGGGTGCTCGCTGCCGTCGCCACGTGTGGCTACCGCCCAAACGAGCTGGCAAGAAGCCTGCGCCGCCGCAACGGCACCGGTTTGATCGGCCTGCTCGTTCCCGATCTATCTCGTAACCACTGTTCTCGACTCGCGGTTGGAGTGGAGGAGCAGGCCTCACGACATCGTTTGAGAGTCATTGTCAGCAGCACGGGACAGAGCGAAGCCAAGGAGAAGACACTGGTCGACGAACTGCTTGGTCGACGCGTGGATGGCATCATCGCCGTCCCGTCTGGGGGCGGCCAACAGCACCTCGTCGCAGCGGTGGATGCGGATATGCCCGTAGTGCTCGCTGAGCGCCCACCGGAAGGCTTCACAACCGACTGTGTATTGGTCGACGGCTTCAGCGGTGCCCGCGACGCCACGCTGTCGCTCTTACTCCGGGGCCACCACCGCATCGGCCTTCTCACCACAGCAGTCGCCGAGCATATGGGCGTCGAAAGCCTTCGCGGGTACATGGCAGTTATGAACAGTGCCAACCTGCCCACGGGTGATTTGGTAAGACGGTACCCAAAAACGCCCGGCGAAGCCGAACGCGCCGCAGCCGGCCTGCTCGCTCTCCTCGAGCCACCCACTGCTCTCCTGTGCTCTGACCCTGTTGCCACAGCCAGCGCTCTTCGAGCAGTGCAGCATCGAGGAATGAAGACCGACATAGTCGGCTTTCTCGATTCCGAACTCGCAGCCGATCTCCCCATCTCCGCCGTCACTTACGATGCCGAGGAACTTGGCCGGGCAGCATGCCGCTTCCTGGTCGACCGCATGCAAGACAGAAAGGACAGCATCGCTAGCAGCAGCACACGCACCGCACCACGACCCCCCTGCCGCCTGCTTGTACCAACTCGTCTGCTGCTGAACGCGGCCTGGAGCGGCGGCGGGTCACCCCTATAGCCCCCCCCCGGGGGGCACCTTTGGCTGGCGGCGAGATCTGGAGCCCTGAGCATGGCCGACGACCACCAATACACTTTCGTGGTCTCCCGCCCGCTCCTTCGCCGAGTCGGCTTCCGGTGCCGGCCGTGGCCCGGCCCCAATCCAAGCGGACGGTCCCAGTGGGCAGGCTCCAACTTCCCCGGTTGTGACGGGTAGGGCAGAGCCATCAGGGCCGTCACGTCGTCGACGATGCCAACCGTCTCCCGTTGTGTGCCCGTCCATTACTGCATTACCCGAGGGGCGTTGTGGGTTGACACGAGCGCCGCGGTGCGGCCCCTGTCCGAGCGGCACAAACCGCAGCTCCCCCTTTGAGGCGGCCTGGCGCTCTGGCGTCTGCGTGCCCAGCCCTCCAACGGCTCCTCGTGCATCGCAGCATGGTGGTGCAGTCGTGCCCGCGCCCGCCACCCTTGCCCAACGCCCTTGGAGCGACATAAGCCCCTGTCCGCGGCCATCGTGCGGCGTCCCAGTCCCACTCGGAAGGAACGCCATGAAGGCTCCAGCGCCCTCTCACCGCACGGTCGTCCTCCTCGTCAGCGTCGTCCTCGTCATCGCGGGCGCCGTCGTCGCCTCCATCACCGTGCTCGGTGGCAGCACCATGCCCAACCTCGAGTCACCCCGTCGACCCGCCGCCCAGACGCCTGACGCCCCGAAGCGCGATCCGAGTGCTGACCCGACCTCGGAAACGAGATGCCTGCTGTACGACTTTGAGTGCCAGGCCGAAGGCGGCTCCGCCGTCGTCCCGCGGCGCCGCGTGACTTCACCAGCCACCTGCTGAGCAGCCAATCCAGACCGGCGCGGCGCCCCGGCTCCGCCCCGAGCCGCGTTCTGGTCGGAGCCGCCACGCGCGTCGGCTTCAGTTTCCGGCGAGCAGGTGTTGCTGCCGGTTTTAGACCAGGCCGCGCCAGGCGGAACGGACGTCGGCCTCGCTCGTGGTCCAGCGCGTGGCCGAAGGCTCCGGCAGGGGCAGTCCAGCCATGAAATGGGCGATGTCGACGAAGTAGGCGAAGCCGCCGGTCGCAGAGAGGGTATGGAGTCGGCCGATGGTGGCAGCCAGGGCCTGGTGCTCACCGCGGACGGCGTGGTGAAAGGCGAGGGCAAGCTCCACGAACCGGTGGAGGAAGGGCAGCCCGGCGCTGTCGACGTCTGCGCGCGGGCAGTCTCCGGCGGCCTTCCTCCTCGTCGGTCCACTGCCCGGAGGCCGCTACCGCGTACGCCTTGCGCCGGGCCACGCGCGCCTCCTTCCCGCCGTCGCTCCCGCGGTACGGCTCCGGCCCCGGCGGCGTGCCGTCACCGGTGCCGGGCGCGGGTGGCTCCCGCGTCGGAGGCCGGTGGCTTCAGCGGGTCGTGGCCGAGGGTCATCAGGCGGTGGCGCCAGTGCGGCTGCCCGGCGGTGGGCTCCAGGTCGGCGCCGCGCTCGGCCGTGACGGTGTCGACGACCTTCCGCATGACGCGGGCGTCGTCGTCGGTGAGGTCGACGCGGCGCTTGCCGAGGATCTCCAGGACCCGCCTGCCGTTCTCGGTGCCCGCCTGGTCGGGCAGTTCCTCGGTGTCCTCGCCGGCGAAGCGGGTCTTGAGCCAGTCGCCCAGCTCGCGCGAGGTCATGTTCACCACCGCGTGGAACTCCTCCCACAGCTCGTCCAGCTCGGACGCGGGGATGTCTGCCATGGTCTTGTCTTCTCCTTGCTCCCGTCGTGCCGGCGCCGTGGTGCCGGCGCGCTCGTGCGGTGCCGTGTGCGCGGTGCGGTCCGTCAGCGCGTCACGACGTGCCGTTCGTCGGGGACGCAGTGCGTCATGGTCAGGCCGTTGACGTCCCGGGGCGGGTTGTCGCCCAGGTTGGCGAGGCGCTTGCGGTCCTCGTCGGTGAGATCCTGGCTGGCCAGGGGTTCGAGGTGGGCCACGTCCCGCGGGCCGATGCCGAGGCCCTCGCCGATCTTCAGGCCGAGCTCGTTCTCCACCAGCAGGAAGTGCCACACCATCCGCTCCTGCACCGCGCGGTCGCACTGTCCCAGGAGGGTGATCAGGTTGTGCACGAGGTCGTCGCGCTCCCACTGCTCCATCAGCAGGTAGCGCTGCCCCGCCTGGAGGTAGTCGTTGGTGCGCGGGATGCGCTTGCGGGTGAGGCGGCCGTGGATCTCCGGGCCCTGCTCGTCGTGGGTCGGGTACTGGGCCTCGCGCAGCCCCCCGGTGATCGAGGGCTCGTAGTTGACGATCGGGTTCTCGCCCGCGCCGTCGACGTGGTACGTCATCTGGCCGTCGCGCTGGTTGGTGCGGACGTCGGCGTTCTTGGCTTGGTTGACCGGCAGTTGCAGGTAGTTCGGGCCGACCCGGTACCGCTGGGTGTCGCTGTAGGAGAAGGTGCGGCCGACGAGCATCTTGTCGTCGGAGAAGTCGAGCCCGTCCACCAGGACGCCGGTGCCGAAGGAGATCTGCTCGTTCTCCGCGAAGTAGTTCCGCGGCATCCGGTCGAGCACCATCCGGCCCACCGGCTTGGGCGGGAACTCCTGCTCGGGCCAGGTCTTGGTGTCGTCGAGGGGGTCGAAGTCCAGCTCCGGGTGGTCGTGGTCCTCCATGACCTGGACCAGCAGCTCCCACTCGGGGTAGTCGCCCCGCTCCACGGCCTCGTACAGGTCCTTGGTGGCGTGTCCGAGGTTCTCCGCCTGTACGTTGGCGGCGTCCTCCTCGGTCATGCTGCGGACGCCCTGCTTGGGCATCCAGTGGTACTTGACCAGGAGGGTCTCGCCCTGCTCGTTGACCCACTTGTACGTGTTGACGCCGAAGCCCTGCATATGGCGGTAGTCGGACGGGATACCGCGCGGGCTGAACAGGTTGACCAGCATGTGCATGCTCTCGGGCGTCTGCGACATGAAGTCGAAGATGCGGCGCGGCTGCTGCTCGAACGTCACCGGGTCCGGCTTGAGGGCGTGGATGACGTCCGGGAACTTGATCGCGTCCCGGATGAAGAAGACGCCCAGGTTGTTGCCGACGAGGTCCCAGTTGCCGTCCTCGGTGTAGAACTTCACGGCGAAGCCGCGCGGGTCCCGGGCGGCCTCGGAGGAGTCCCGTCCGCCGATCACGGTGGAGAAGCGCACGGCCACGTCGGTGCGCTTGCCGCGCTCCTGGAACAGCTTGGCGCGGGTGAAGCGGCTGATGGGCTCGTCACCCCAGGCCCCGTACGCCTCGAAGTAGCCGTACGCGGTCACGCCGCGGGCGTGGACCACGCGCTCCGGGATGCGTTCGCGGTCGAAGTGACTGATCTTCTCGAGGAACTGGTAGTTCTCCAGCGTCGCCGGGCCGCGGGCGCCGACCGTGCGCTGGTTCTGGTTGTCGTAGACCGGGTGGCCCTGGCGGTTGGTGAGGACCTTCCGGTCGTCGTCCGGGGCGGGGCCCTTGCTCGATACGTCCGTCACGTGCGTCGACTCCTCCGACTGAGATGTTCGTTTCCACCGCTCTGCACAAGAACGCGAGTAATGTCCTTCCCGTCGCATCCGGCCTTGTCACCGGAAAGCAGCCGATCAGCTCTCGCGGCCCGGGTCACCCGCCGACGGGGGCGTAAAACGGGTGAGGCGCGAACATTCGGTTCCGGCCGCCCTTTCCCGTGCCGCCGCGCCCCGCGGAGCCGTACGGTCCCCCGCCTATGGAGCCGGTACGGGGCCGCCTCGTCGGGACGTCCGCGCGGCCCGGTTCGCCCATCCGGTCTACTCGGGCCGCACCGGGGCGCCGCGCGGTCCCCGCCGTGGCGTCGGCGCGCTCCGGGCCCCGGGTTTTCCTGATCAGCCGGGCCCTCGGCGGCGCGCGCCCGGGAGCGGGCCCGTCGGCGGAGGTCACGTCCGTACCCCGCCCCGGCTCGACGCTGGCGTGATTGAGCGCCCCGCCCGGGGAAACTCGTAGGACCATCAGCCCGTCCGCGAGGCCGGTCCCCCAAGGCCAGTCCCTGGGGCCGCCCCGAGGTACGCACACGGGCCGTCAGCCCGTCCCGGAAGGAGGCCGATGAGTACGCCACCCAACGACCCGACGCCGCCCAGCCCCACCCCGGCACCCGGTCCCACGCCTCCCTCGCCCGGACCGGCACCGGGCCCCGTGCCCGCCCCCGGTCCCGACCCCGTGCCCCCGGCGCCGCCGCGGCCCGGGCCCGACCCGGTGCCCCCGACGCCCCGGCCCGATCCGTATCCCGAGCCGGGACCGGCGCCCGGGCCCCTCCCGGGGTCCGCGTCCGCCTCCCCGGTGACCACGGAGGAGCAGTGACACACCACTCGGAGGACGCCGTGCGGGACGCGCCGGGCGACGTCCCGGACCTGCGCGCGGTGACGGGACCGCTGTCCGAGGCGAGCCACCGGCACGAACGGGCCCCCTCGGAGCTCCCGCCCGACCGCAACCAGGCCATCCTGGAGGCCACCAAACAGGTCGCCGCCCTCCTCAAGCGGCACGGGCACGACTTCGCCCTCGCGGGCAGCGTGGCCGTCTACGCGCACGGCGGCACGGGCAACCTCCAGCACGACGCCGACTTCTGCATCAAGCCGGAGGACGCCGAAACCGTCGCCGCCACGCTGGCGGAGGCCGGTCTGAAGGTCTACACGCCCCCCGAGGACTGGCTCCTGAAGGCCAAGTGCCTGGGGCAGGACATCGACCTCATCTACCGCCTGGCCGGCCAGCCGGTCTCCTCGGACCTCCTGGGCAGGGCCCACGAGCTGAGGGTGGACTCGGTGGCCATGCCCGTCCTCGCCCCGACCGACCTGCTGCGCAGTCTGCTCGGCGCCTTCTCCGAGCACCACTGCGACTTCGGTGCCGTCCTGCCGATCGCGCGGCTGCTGCGCGAGAAGGTCGACTGGGAGGGCATCCGCCGCGAGTGGGGCGAGCAGCCCATGCCGGCCGCGTTCCTGTTCCTGCTGGAGCGGCTGGCGATCATCGCACCGCGGACGGAGCAGGCCCCGGCGCGGACGGGCCCCTCGGAGGGACCGTCCCGGGGGACACCGCCGCCCGCGGGCCCACCACCCGGAGGACACCGATGACCGGCCACGACACAGCGCGGCAGCACACCCAGAACGCGGGCAACACGCGGGGTGCCCCGAGCGAGCAGAACATCGAGTACCGCATCGCCCACCTGCGCGAGCGGCTCGCGGCGGAGGAGCCGGCCGAACTGGGCGTGCGCGTCGAGGCGCGCGGCGCCTGCGTGGTGGTCACCGGGACCGTGCCGACCACCCACTGCCGCGAGGAGCTGCTGCGCACCGTGAACGAGGAACTCGTCGGCCTGACCGTCCGGTACGACGTCATCGTGGCCGGGACAGCGGCCCCCGACCACCCGGAGGAAGTGTCATGATCCGCGTCGCCGCCGTGGGGGACATCCACCTCGGACCCGACAGCGCGGGCCTCCTCAGGCCCGCCTTCGACACCCTGCCCGACTGCGCGGACCTGCTGCTCCTGGCCGGGGACCTGACCCGGCACGGCACCGTGGAGGAGGCGCGCGTCGTCGCCGAGGAGGTGTCCGGGCTCGCCGTGCCGGTCGTCGCCGTGCTCGGCAACCACGACCACCACGACGAGCGGCCGGAGGAGGTCACCGCCGTGCTGCGGGACGCGGGCGTGCACGTGCTCGAAGGGCAGGCGACGGTCCTGGAGGTCGGTGGCGAACGCGTGGGCGTCGCCGGCACCAAGGGCTTCGGCGGCGGGTTCGTGGGGCGCAGCGGCAGCGAGTTCGGCGAGCGGATGATGAAGGACTTCATCCGGTACACCCGGCGCTGCGCCGACGGGCTGCGGACGTCCCTGGAGGAGCTGGCCGAGGAGGGGTGCGGGACCCGCGTCGCGCTGACGCACTTCTCCCCCGTACCGGAGACGCTCGCCGGTGAGCCGCCGGAGATCTATCCCTTTCTCGGCAGCTATCTGCTGGCCGAGGCCATCGACACGGCGGGCGCGGACCTCGCCCTCCACGGCCACGCCCACGCGGGCACCGAGCACGGCATGACCAGCGGCGGCGTACCGGTCCGCAACGTGGCCCAGCCCGTCATCCGCCGGGCGTTCAACGTGTACCACCTGAACGCCCAGGACGGTGAGGGCAGTCACCGGGACGGCTCGCGGTCCGGCCTGCGCGTACGGACGGCGTGACGCGTCGCGGCGCGCCGGGCGCCCACCCAGGGCACCGCTTGCCGTGGGTGGGCGCCGGGCGCGCCGTGGCGGCCCCAAAGGTCGGGACACGGGTGCCGGCGCCGGACGAGGGCGGTGCCGGTGCGGTCTCCCGGGCCGCCACCGGTCAGGAGAGCAGTTCGACGTAGCCGTCGGTGCCGTGGACGCGGATGCGCCGGCCGTCCCGGATCAGGCGGGTGGCCCGGTCCACGCCCACGACCGCCGGCAGGCCGTACTCCCGGGCGATGACCGCGCCGTGGGTCATCAGGCCGCCCACCTCCGTCACCAGGCCCTTGATGCCGACGAACAGCGGCGACCAGCTCGGGTCCGTGTAGGCCGTGACCAGGATGTCGCCCTCTTCGAGATCGGCCCGCGCGATGTCCAGGATCACGCGGGCCCGCCCTTCGACGGTCCCGGCGGAGACCGGCAGGCCCAACAGGGCGCCGGCCGGGGCGTCGTCGCGTCGGTACGCCCCGTTGAGGGTCTCACCGTCCGAGGTGAGCACCCGGGGCGGGGTCAGCGCCTGGTACGCGTGGAACGCGTCCTTGCGCCGCCGGATCAGCTCGGCGTCCGCCCGGTGCGAGCGCGCGGCCTCGTGCAGTTCCTCGAAGGTGAGGAAGAAGGCGTCCTCCCGCTCGGTGAGCACGCCGGCCCGCACGAGCCGTTCGGCCTCGGCGAGCAGGGCCCGCCGGTAGACGAAGTAGCGGCTGACGATGCCGTACTTCGGGTACTCCCGGTAGCCGATGAAGGTGCGCACCCGGTCGATCATCCGCTTGGTCTCGGCGGCCCTCCGCTCCCCGTCCGGCAGGGCCCGCAGGCGGGACAGCACGTCCTGTTCCTTCCGCAGCGCCTTCTGCCGGCCCTCCTCGAAACGCCGCCCGGCGGCGCCCGGCGGGAAGTTGCGGACGTTGTCGAGGATCGCGGGCACGAGGGCGGCGGGCTGTTCCCGCCAGCGCGGCCGCGTGATGTCGATCTCGCCGACGCAGCGCACCCCGTAGCGGTCGAGGTAGCTCTCGACGGCGTCGCGCGCTTCGGGTCCGCCGGGGAGTTCCGCCAGGTCGTCGAGGAAGTCGTCGTCCTCGACGCCCTGCAGGAACGCCACCACCTCCGGATGCGGGCGGACGGCGTCCGCGACGTCCAGCAGCGCGAGGCCCATCTCCGAGGTGATGTTGCCGGGGGCGGACAGCGTGAGCGTGTCGGCCGCGTTCTTCTCCCCCAGCCAGTCCCGCAGGTGGTCGTTGAGCCACCAGGTGGCCTCCATGCCCGCCATGAGCACCTGCATGCTCAGCGGGTCGCTCAGGACGCGTTTGTGCTCCTCGAAGGCCTCAAGCAGGAAGTCGAACAGCTCCGGCCCGGTCTGCGTACGGATGTCGCGTTCCAGCGCGGCGACGGACGTCTCGCTGCGCCGGACCAGCTCGGTGACCAGGGCCGGATCGGTGTCGACCGGGGCGGGGGCGCCGCCTCCGGCCGGTGGCCCGCCGGGTCCTGTGCCGGGGAGCGAGGGGATGAAGTCGCCGCGGTCGAGGAGCGTCCGCAGCGCGTCCGCGATCAACGGGTCGCCGCGCTCCAGCAGGTCGAGGAGGGGGTCGCGGCTCGCGGGTGCGGCCAGGCGCGCGGTGACGTCCACGAACAGCCGCCCGCCGGCCTCGTGCATCGGCACCATGGCCGTCCTCCGCCACAGTGAGAGGCCGAGGGGCTTCATGGCGTCGGTCATCATCTGCTGGTGCCCGACGGAGACGTAGACGTGGTTCTCCTGGTCGTCGGCCTCGGGGACGGGGAACAGCGTGGTGACGGGCCGGCTCTGCACGATGTGGAAGCCGTCGCCGTCCAGGCACCATTCGATGTCCTGGGGGCGGCCGAAGTGCGCCTCGATCCGCCGCCCGAGCTGTACGAGCCGTACGACCTGGGCGTCCGTCAGCGCCGGCTGCTCCTGCTGCCGCGCGTCGACGACGACGTCCCGGGTGCCGCCGGTCGGCAGGGCGTGGACGGCGCGCTGTTTGGCGGCGATCGTCCTGTCGACGATCTCGCCGTCCCGCACCGTGAAGCGGTCCGGGTTCACCAGTCCGGAGACCAGGGCCTCGCCGAGGCCGAACCCGGCGTCCACGGTGGCGGTCCTCCGGTGGCCGGTGACGGGGTCGGCCGTGAACAGGATGCCGGACGCCTCGGGGAAGACCATCCGCTGCACGACCACGGCCATGTGCACGGCGCGGTGGCCGATGCCCTGCCTGAGCCGGTAGGTGACGGCCCGTTCGGTGAACAGCGAGGCCCAGCACCGGCTCACGTGCTCCAGGACCGCCTCCGGGCCTACGACGTTCAGGTACGTGTCCTGCTGTCCGGCGAAGGACGCCGTCGGCAGGTCCTCCGCCGTGGCGCTGGAGCGGACGGCGTAGGCGGCGTGCTCGCCGAAGCGGGTGAGGGCGCGGGTGACCGCCTCCACGACGCCGTCCGGGACGGCGGTCTTCTCGACGGCACGGCGGAGCCGGGCACTGAGCGTGCGGATCGCCTCCCGGTCGTCCGGGTCGACCCGCGACAGCTCGTCGAGCTGTTCGTCGAGCGACGGCACCTGGGCCACGGCCTGCCGGAAGGCGTCCGTCGTCACGCAGAAGCCGGCCGGCACCCGGATCCCCTCGATCCGCGACAGCTCCCCCAGGTGCGCCGCCTTGCCGCCGACCACCGCGACGTGGGCCCCGGCGACCTCCCCGAGGTCCACCACGTACTGCTCGTTCATCGCGCCGCCTCCCAGGACCACCGCGCCGCCGCTCCCCCACACGTCGACCACCGCACACACACGTTCGCGTTCCTCGTTTCCGCAGGTCGTCAGGTACGGCCGCCGATTCTCCGCCCTGGCGGGGGCCTTGTGGCAAGCCCCCCGGTGCGCTATAAGTTGAGCATGGCAAGGAGAACTCTCTCCTTGCCTTTCGTGTTTCCGGGGGACCGCGCGCCTCAGGCACTGCAGTTTCCGGGGCGGTGGTTGCGGCTGTGGCCGGGGTGCCGGCGGACGGCTGCCGACGGTGGCTGCCGGAGGAGGGCCGACCGGGATCGGTCGGATTCCTTGGCGTGAAGCAGGCGCACCGGCGGGCATGAAATCCGCTCAGCCGCAAGTCTCGGCAGGGGACGAATTCCGGTAACTCGCGCATGCACCCGAGGGCACAAAATTACTCGGTCCGCAAATGCGGCAGAGGGCATAAGAGTCGTCCACACGCAACAGCCTTGCGGAGAAATTCCGAGCTTGACGGCGTTCTTGAGTTTGCTTATGGTCCAGCGGTCCAGATTTTCGCCGCCTCTTATCCGAAGGTGTTCATGACCACGCCGCCAACGTTGCCGAAGGTCCGGCAGCAGTTGATTCTTGCCGTTCTCATGTTGTGTTCGCTGCTGATTTGGCTGGACAACACCGTTCTGAGTACCACCCTGGAGACCCTCGCGGACCCGGACCGCGGGCTGGGGGCCGATCCCGGTGAGCTGCAGTGGGCGACCGGTTCGTACACGCTGGCCTTTGCCACCCTGATGTTCACCGCGGGCGCGCTGGGCGATCGGTTCGGCCACCGGACCGTGTTCTCCGGTGGGTTGGTGATCTTCGCCGGGTCCTCGCTGTGGGCGGCGTACGCCGGCGGTGCGGGCCAGCTCATTGCCGCGCGGGCCGCGATGGGGGTCGGCAGCGCGCTGATCACGCCCGCCATGATGGCCCTTCTCATGTGGACCTTCACCGGCCCCGAGCGGGCTGCCGCGATCGGCATCTTCTCGACGTCGGCCGGTGTCGGAATGGCCGCCGGTCCGGTGCTGGCGGGTTTCCTGCTCGACCATTTCTGGTGGGGCTCGGTCTTTCTGATCAATGTCCCGGTCACGGTACTGGCGCTGATCGGGCTCGCCGTGCTCGTTCCGAATTTCCGCAGCCCTGCTCGGCGGCCGCTGGACCCCGCCGGAATGCTGCTGTCGATCGGCGGGCTGGTGGCGTTGGCTTACGGGCTGATCCGGGCAGGGCAGGTCACGGCGTGGGGTCGTACCGACGTCTGGGCGCCTGTCGTCGCCGGTCTGGTTCTGCTGGCCGTTTTCGTCCTCGTCGAGCTGCGCGCCAAGGTGCCCAGCTTCAATCCGCGGCTGCTCGCGCAACGCGCGTTCGGTGGCGGCAACGCGGCCCTCGGACTGCTGCTTTTCGGGGTGGCCGCCATCACTTTCTACAGTGCTTTCTACCTGCAAGGGGCGCTCGGGTTCTCACCGATGAAGGCGGGCCTGGCCAATATCCCGACCGCCCTGGGCGCGCTCGCGGGGGCGCCCCTCGCCACACGCCTGGTGCGCCGCCTGCCGCTCCGCGTGGTCACCGTGCCGGCTTTCACCGTGGCGGCGCTGAGCATGGGCGGGTACGTATTCCTCGGGCTCCACACTCCCCTCGTCTGGATCGAGGTCCTGCTGCTGGTGCAGGGCCTCTCGATCGGCATGGTGATCGGCCCCGTGACGGCCGCGTTGGTCAGCGACCTGCCGTTGGACCAGGCCGGAGCGGGATCGGCCGTCACCAACACCGTGCGCCAGACCGGCAGCGTCATCGGGATCGCGGTAGGCGGCACGATCATGTCGATCGTGTACCGCCGTGCGATCGAGCCTTCGCTGGCGGGTGCACCCGGTCCGGTGCGGGAGCAGGCGCGGGTCTCCGCCGAACAGGCCCGTCACGTCGCCGCCGCCACACACCGGCCCGCTCTCGCTCGGGCTGCTGACGACGCGTTCATCCACGCCATGCACGTCGGCGCGGGCTGGATCGCGGTGATCGCGCTCCTCGGAGCCGCTGTGCTGCTCATTGCCCTGCCCGCCGCCGGAAGGAAGAAGGGGTCGGCACCGGAGCCTGACCATGCGCAGGGTGTCGGCAGGGCCCGGGTGAGGTGACGGGATGTCGCGCATGCGTCAGGTGACGCGTTGACCCGGCAACGCCACCGCGGTTGCATGCCTGAAGGCCCTTCAGGGGAGCTCCGGAGAGGGGCCGTCACTCATCCGTCGTCACGTACCTGTCGTGACGTACCTGTCGTGACTCATCTGTCATGACGTGCCTTGGGGGGAACATGAGGGGAATCAAGCGCCGCGGCACCACTAGACGTGTGCGGGCCGCCCTGAGCGCGGCGGTCGTGGTCTGCGCGGTCACGGCCGCGGCGCTCACAGCCGCCACGGCCGCCACCGACACCGCAGCAGCCGTAGCAGCCACACCGGCAGCAGCCACACCGGCGCCGACGGTCGCGGCGGTGGAGGGACTCGACGTCGGTGTCGAGAGGATCAGCGTCGCGACCGACGAAGGCTACGGCGCCGCCTCGATCACCCCCGACGGCCGCAGCATCGTCTTCAGGTCGCTGAAGAACGTCGGGGGCCCGGGCGGCGACGAGGTGTACGTCCGCGACCGGTCCGCGGGGCGGACCAGGACCGAGCCCATCGTCGAGGGGTGGACCCCGGCGATCAGCGGCGACGGGCGACAGGTCGCCGCCACCACTCCGGCGCAGGGGATGAGCACTCAGCGGATCCGACAGCACTCGGTGGACCTGGGCATCCTCCCCTTCAGTTGCGGCCGCTGCAACGAGCCGTCGCTGAGTGCGGACGGCCGCTACCTCGCCTTCGGCGTCGTGGACTACATCTCGCACAACCGGCGGGTCCTGGTCGCGGACCGCGAGGGCGGTTACCAGACCATCGCCCACCTCGGCAGCGGGGCTCCGGCCCGGCCGTCGATCAGCGGTGACGGCCGCTACGTCGCGTACCAGGACCTCTCGTACCAGAAGGAGGGCGTCCACCTGTGGGACCGGGCCACCGGTACCACGTCGGGCCCGCTGGAGGGCCCGGACACGTACGCGTCGCTCGTCCAGCTCAGCGACGACGGCGGCAAGGTCGTGTACCTCTCGGGCTCCGACACCTACGTCCACGACGTCGGCACGGGCACCGCCCAACGGGTCCCGAACGTGAAGGGCGTGGCCGTCGACCCCACCGGCCGCTACCTGCTGTACGCCCCGCACGGCACGAGCGGGCCGTCGCTCGTCCTGCGCGACCTCCGCACGGGCGCCGACGAGGCCGTCTCCGGCCAGCCCGCCACGGCCGAGGTCGACTCCGTCAGCGCAGGCGGGCGTGACGTCGTCGTCCAGTCCGCGGCCGACGGCATCGTCCCCGGCGACACCAACGGCAAGCCCGACGTGTTCGTCCGCCGCTTCTTCTGACCTCGGTCGTCTACTTCCGGCCGCGGCCGTCGCACCGTACGTGCCGGGCCCGCGGGGCGTCGTCCCCGCGGGTGCCCGGCGCGGACCAGGTGAAACGCGGGGGCCACCCAGGGTTGAGGCGAGAGGTCACGGGTACCCAGGGACCTCATCACCGGCCGTCGTGCCGGTTTTCGGCCATCCGCCGCCAACACCTGGGGAAAAGTTCGTGACACACAACGTCTTCGTCCTCGGTCTCGACGAGGCCAACATGCCCACCCTGTCCGCGGTGCCCGACGCGCACCGCTACCGCTTCCACCCGCTCCTGACCATCGAGGAGCTCCAGCACGGCGAGGTCTCCGTGCCGGACCTCATCGCCAAGGCCGAACGCGTCCTGGACGACTTCGACGGGACGATCGACGCGATCGTCGGCTACTGGGACTTCCCCGTCAGCACGCTCGTGCCGATCCTCGGCGAGCGCTACGGCACCCGCTCCACCAGCCTGGAGTCCGTCGTCAAGTGCGAGCACAAGTACTGGAGCCGCCTGGAGCAGCAGCAGGTCACCGACGCCCACCCCCGCTTCGGCCGCGTCGACCTGGACGCCGACGAGCCGCGCCCGCCGGAGGGCGTGCGCTTCCCGATGTGGCTCAAGCCCGCGCTGTCGTACTCCTCCGAACTCGCCTACGGGGTGAAGGACGAGGGCGAGTTCGCCGACGCCGTCGCGCGTATCCGCGAAGGCATCGACCGGGTGGGCAAGCCCTTCGAGCACATCCTGGAACGGCTCGACCTGCCGCCCGAGATGGCCGACGTCGGCGGGCGGGTGTGCCTGGCCGAGGAGGCCCTCACCGGTGTGCAGGTCGCGGTGGAGGGGTACGTGCACGACTCCGAGGTCACGGTGTACGGCGTCCTGGACTCCATCAACTACCCGGAGACCTCCTGCTTCCTGCGCCACCAGTACCCCTCCGGGCTGCCGGAGCCGGTGCAGCGGCGGCTGCGGGACATATCGGAGCGCGTGATACGCCGGATCGGGATGAACTGGGCGACCTTCAGCATCGAGTTCTTCTACGACCCGGGCACCGACGCCGTCAACATCCTGGAGATCAACCCCCGCCACTCCCAGTCGCACGCGGAGATGTTCGCCTACGTCGACGGCGTGCCCAACCACCACTGCATGCTCAGCCTCGCCCTCGGCGAGGACCCGCGGCTCCCCCACCGCGAGGGCCCCTACCAGCTGGCGGCCAAGTGGTACCACCGCTGGTTCGCCGACGCCACCGTGCACCACGTGCCCGCGCGCGAGGAGGTCGAGCGCATCGAGAAGAGCATCCCCGGCGTCCGCGTCGACGTCACGCCCGAGGAGGGCCAGCGGCTGTCCGACCTGCCCCAACAGGACAGCTACAGCTACGAGTTGGCGCACGTCTTCACCGGGGGCGACAGCGAGGAGGAGCTCAGGGAGAAGTACGACAAGTGCGTGGCGGCACTGGGCCTGACCTTCGACGAGACGACCCCCGGCGGCCGCGGCACGAAGCACCCCTGAACCGACGGCCGCCGCGGCACCGAGCCCCCTCGGCCGCCGGCGGCCGCGGCACCGTGCACCTGAACCGTCGGCGGCGGGCGGCCCCAAAACGGCCCGCGCCCCCGCCGCCGTGCGCGGGTACGGGCCCGCCGGCCCGGCCCCGCGAGACTCCTAAGGAGCGACACCGCTCATGCGTTATGTGAGCAACCTTCCGTACGAGACGAAGACCGACGACCACGTCACCATCCCCACGTCCGACGGCACCCGGCTGTCCGCCCGCGTCTGGCGGCCCGTCTCGTCCGACAGCGAGCCCGTGCCGGCGATCCTGGAGTACATCCCGTACCGCAAGCGCGATCTGACGGCCGAGCGCGACGCGATCCACCACCCCTACATGGCCGGTCACGGCTACGCCTGCGTCCGGGTGGACCTGCGCGGCACCGGCGACTCCGAGGGCGTGCTGCGCGACGAGTACCTGGAGCGCGAGCAGGCCGACGCCGAGGACGTCCTGGCCTGGCTCGCCGACCAGCCCTGGTGCGACGGCACCACCGGCATGATGGGTCTCTCCTGGGGCGCGTTCGCCGCCCTCCAGGTCGCCGCCCGGCGGCCGCCGAGCCTGGGCGCCATCGTCATCTCGTCCTTCACCGACGACCGGTACGCCGACGACATGCACTACATGGGCGGGGCCCTGCTCTCGGACAACCTCGCCGAGGCGGGCACCATGTTCGCGTACGGCACCTGCCCGCCCGACCCGGCCGTGGTGGGCCCCCGGTGGCGCGAGATGTGGCACGAGCGCCTCGAAGGGACCCGGCCCTGGGTCCTCGAATGGCTCCGCCACCAGCGCCGCGACGACTACTGGCGGCACGCGTCGGTGTGCGAGGACTACGCGGCGGTGCGCTGCCCGGTGCTCGCCTCCAGCGGCTGGGCGGACGGCTACTCCAACGCCGTCACGCGGCTCCTGGGCCGCCTCGACGTACCGCGCAAGGGGCTCATCGGGCCCTGGTCGCACAAGTTCCCGCACCTGGGCGAGCCGGGGCCCGCCATCGGCTACCTCCAGGAGGTCGTGCGCTGGTGGGACCACTGGCTGAAGGGCATCGACAACGGCGTCATGGACGGGCCCATGCTGCGCGCCTGGATGCAGGACAGCGTGCCGCCCTCCACCTCGTACGAGGAGCGCCCCGGCCGCTGGGTCGCCGAGCCCACGTGGCCGTCGCCGCGGCTCACGCCCGTGCGCTACGGGCTGTCCCGGGCCGGGCTGACCGAGGAGGCCGCTGCGGGCGTGGGCTGCGACGACGCCCCGGACGGGCCGGGCACACCGACGGACGGAGCGGCGGACGGGTCGGTGGGCGCACCGGCGGCCGGACCGGCGAACGGGTCGGCGGGTGAACCGGCGGACGGGTCGGCGGGCGGGCAGACGGGCGCCCAGGGCGGGATGACCGTCCAGTCGCCGCTGTCCGTGGGCCAGTTCGCCGGGAAGTGGGCGTCCTACAACGCCCCGCCCGACCTGCCCTACGACCAGCGCGAGGAGGACGGCGGCTCCCTGGTCTTCGAGACCGGACCGCTGGCGGAGCCCGTGGAGATCCTGGGCGCGCCGACGGTCGAGCTCGAGGTGTCCGCCACCGAGCCGGTCGCGATGGTCGCGGTCCGGCTGTCCGACGTGAGCCCGCGCGGCAGCGCCACCCGGGTCACGTACGGGCTGCTGAACCTCACCCGCCGCGACGGCCACGAGGACGCCCCGCAGCCGCTGGAGCCCGGCCGCCGCTACCGGGTCACCGTCCAGCTCAACGGCGTCGCCCAGTCCTTCCCGGCTGGCCACCGCATCCGGCTGTCCCTGTCCACGTCCTACTGGCCGCTGGCCTGGCCGCCGCCGAGGCCGGTGCTCCTGACGGTGCACGAGGGGTCCGCCCTGACCCTGCCGGTGCGGCCCGCGGGCCTGCCGGACGACCTGCCGCAGGAGCCCTTCGGGGAGCCGGAGGGCACCAGGCCCCTGACCAGCACCCAGCTCACCGCCCCCGAGCAGCGCTGGCGGGTCACCCGTGACCTGGTCGACTACGCGGCCGAGCTGGAGATCGTCAAGGACCGCGGCCTGGTCCGCATCGACGACATCGGGCTCGACGTGGGCCGCCGTGCCTATGAGCGCTACACCTCGACGGCCGACGACTTCACCTCGGCGAGCGGCGAGTCGGCGTGGACGATGAGCTTCCGCCGTGACGACTGGGACGTGCGCGTGGAGACGCGCACCGTGCTGAGCTGCGACGAGACCGACTTCCGTGTCGACGCCACGCTGGACGGCTACGAGAACGGGAAACGGGTGTTCTCCCGTACGTGGAACGAGACGGTCCCACGGGACTGGCTGTAGCCACGGAGGCTCCTCCGGCCCTCCCGGCCGGGGCCTTCCTCCGGCCCCCCGGCCGGGGCCTTCCTCCGGCGCCCCGTGCGGGGCGGGGAGAGGACCCGGCCGGACGGGGAAGCCGGATACTGGAACATACGCGACGAACGACGTCGGGACGCGCCCCGGCGCGTGCGCCGGGGCGCCCCCGCGCGGGGCCCCCGGCGCCGCCGCACGCAGCCCCGACCGCAAGGAGTGTGACGGCCGCATGAGCACCTCGGGCGACCTGCCGGTCCTGCACAGCCTCACGGAACTCGCCCGTCTGGTCGAACGGCACCCGAACCTGTACGTGCGCTGGTCCCGCGGCCCCGCCAAGGACCTCCGCGCGGCCCGGAGCAGGGACGACCTCACCGGCACCCATATGCCCGGGCTCTCCGCCAACCCGCTCCACGTCGAGCACTGGTGGGAGGACCGGCCCGTCGAGCTGTGGGTGGCGCGGCGCCTGCACGACTACTCGCACCTGCCCCGCGAGAAGGGCGACGGGGTGCGTCCGTGGGTGCTGCTGGGCCGGGAGAAGGGCCGGGGGCCCGACAACGAGCCGCTCGTCCAGGAGGTCGAGCCGCTGGCGTGGATCGACCCGAAGATGATCGAGGAGGCACGCGCCGAGGTGGCCCGGCAGACCGGCTCCTGGGGGCCGCTGCGCCGCGGCGAGTGATCCGGCGGGGTCGCGCCGCGCGTGCCCCGGCGGCGGCCGTGCCGGGCGGGTTCCGGCGGGGCCGGTCGCGCACATCACCTTGTTGACCACTGCCTGACGGGGAAGGTGCCCTGCATGACGACACACGGAGCCCACCTCACACAGCTCGGCCTGCCAGGGACCATCCGGGCCTGTCTCTTCGATCTGGACGGCGTCATCACCAAGACGGCCGTCGTCCACGCGGCCGCCTGGAAGGAGGCCTTCGACGCCTTCCTGCGCGAGCGGGAGGGCGACGGCTTCCAGCCCTTCGACGCGTCCGCCGAGTACGACGAGTACGTCGACGGCAAGCCGCGCGCCGACGGCGTGCGCGACTTCCTCGCCTCCCGCGGCATCGAGCTGCCCGAGGGGCGGCCCGACGACCCCCCGGACCGGCCCACGGTCCACGGCGTCGGCAACCGCAAGAACGAGATCCTCCTGGAGAAGATCCGCACCGGTGGTGTCGAGGCCTACGACGGCACCCTGCGCTATCTGAAGGCCGTACGGGCCGCGGGGCTGCGCACGGCGGTCGTCTCGTCCAGCGCCAACTGCCGCGACGTGCTGCGCTCCATCGACGCGGAGTCCCTGTTCGACGTACGGATCGACGGCGTCGTCGCGGCCGAGCGGCAACTGCCGGGCAAGCCGCGGCCCGACACCTTCCTCGCCGCGGCGAAGGACCTCGGCGTCGACCCGGGGGCGGCGGCGGTCTTCGAGGACGCGCTGGCCGGCATGGACGCCGGGCGCTCGGGTCACTTCGGCTACGTCGTCGGCGTCGACCGCGTCGGCCAGGCGGACGCCCTGCGGGCGCACGGCGCGGACCGGGTGGTGCGGGACCTGGCGGAGCTGGGGGGTGAGGCATGATCACGCACGCCTCGTACGGCGTCGACCCCTGGTGCCTGCGCGAGAACGTCCTGAACCTCGACGTGCTGCCGCAGAGCGAGTCGGTGTTCGCCCTGTCCAACGGCCACATCGGCTGGCGCGGCAACGTCGACGAGGGCGAGCCGCACGGCCTGCCCGGCTCCTACCTCAACGGTGTCCACGAGAGCCATCCGCTGCCCTACGCGGAGGCCGGCTACGGCTATCCGGAGTGCGGCCAGACGGCCATCAACGTGACCAACGGCAAGGTCCTCCGCCTGCTCGTGGACGACGAGCCCTTCGACATGCGCTACGGCCGCCTGGTGTCCCACGAGCGCGTCCTCGACCTGCGCGAGGGGGTGCTGCGGCGCACCTGCGAGTGGACCTCGCCGGCCGGGCGCACCGTGCGGGTGCGCTCCACCCGCCTGGTGTCCTTCACGCAGCGTTCGGTGGCCGCCATCGCCTACGAGGTGGAGGCCGTCGACAGCGAGGTGCGCGTCGTGGTGCAGTCGGAGCTGGTGGCCAACGAGCAGCTGCCCCGGTCGTCGCGGGACCCCCGCGCCTCGGCCGTCCTGGACTCGCCGCTGGCGCCCGAGGAGCACTTCGCGCGGGACGGCCGGCTGCGCCTGGTCCACCGCACCCGGGGCACCGGGCTGCGGGTGGGCGCGGCCGCCGACCACACCGTCGACGGGCCCGACCGGACCCGGTGGGGCGGCGAGGCCGGTGACGACGTCGCCCGGCTCACCGTCACCTCCGTACTCGAACCGGGCCAGCGGCTGCGCCTGGAGAAGTTCGTGGCGTACGGCTGGTCGAGCACGCGCTCGCTGCCCGCCGTGAGCGACCAGGTGGACGCGGCCCTCGCGGCGGCCACCGACACCGGCTGGAAGGGCCTGGTGGAGGACCAGCGGGCCTATCTGGACGCCTTCTGGGCGCGCGCGGACGTCGAGGTCGACGGCGCGGAGGAGATCCAGCAGGCGGTCCGGTTCGCGCTCTTCCACGTCCTGCAGGCGGGTGCGCGGGCGGAGCGGCGCGCGATCCCGGCGAAGGGGCTGACCGGCTCCGGCTACGACGGCCACGCCTTCTGGGACAGCGAGATGTTCGTGCTGCCGCTGCTGACGTACACCGCGCCGGACGCGGTCGCCGAGGCGCTGCGCTGGCGGCACTCGACGCTGCCGGCCGCGCGGGAGCGGGCGCGCCAACTGGGCCTGCGCGGGGCGGCGTTCCCCTGGCGCACGATCGACGGCGCGGAGGGGTCGGCGTACTGGCCGGCGGGCACGGCGGCGTTCCACGTCAACGCCGACATCGCGGACGCCGTGGTGCGCTACGTCGACGTCACCGGGGACGAGCAGTTCGAGCGGGAGGCCGGGGGCGAGCTCCTGGTGGAGACGGCCCGGCTGTGGCGGTCGCTGGGCCACCACGACGCGCACGGCGCGTTCCACATCGACGGCGTGACGGGCCCGGACGAGTACAGCGCGATCGCCGACGACAACACGTACACCAACCTGATGGCGCGCTCCAACCTGCTCGCGGCGGCCGGCTTCGCCGAGGCCCACCCCGAGCGGGCCGCCGAACTCGGCGTCGACGAGGAGGAGTCCGCGGCGTGGCGGGACGCCGCGGAGGCCATGCACGTCCCGTACAGCGCCGAGCTCGGCGTGCACGAGCAGCACGCCGGGTTCACCCGCCACCAGCACTGGGACTTCGCGGCCACCCGCCCCGACCAGTACCCGCTGATGCTGCACTTCCCGTACTTCGACCTGTACCGCAAGCAGGTCGTGAAACAGGCGGACCTGGTGCTCGCGATGTACACCTGCGCCGACTTCTTCGACGAGGAGCACCTGGCGCGCAACTTCGCCTACTACGAGCCGCTCACCGTCCGCGACTCGTCCCTGTCCGCGTGCATCCAGGCGGTCGTCGCCGCCCGCGCCGGCCATCTGCCGCTCGCCTTCGACTACCTGGTGGAGGCGGCGCTGATGGACCTGGAGGACCTGGAGAACAACACCCGCGACGGGCTGCACATCGCCTCCCTGGCCGGGACGTGGATGGCGCTGGTCGCCGGGTTCGGCGGGATGCGCCGCCGCGGGGGCACGCTGGAGTTCACCCCGCGGCTGCCGGAGCGGCTGAGCCGGATCGCCTTCAAGCTCCAGGTGCTCGGCCGGTGCCTGCGCGTGGAGGTGCACGCGACGGCGGTGACGTACACGCTCATGGACGGCCCCGAGCTGACCATCAAGCACTACGACGAGCCGCTGACCCTCAGCCCCGAGGAGTCGCGCAGCCGGGAGATCCCGGAGCTCAAGCCCCGCCCCGCACCGGACCAGCCGCCCCACCGGCGTCCGCACTCCCACCACTGAGGGGCGCTCCGCCGGGTCCGGCCGGGTCCGGTCGGACGACTGAAGAGGCCCTGCCGGACGCGGGCCACAGGAGCCCGCGTCCGGCAGGGTCTCAGGCATGTCAACTGCCTTGTGTGTGGCCGGATCTGATTGGCCATCATCGCGTACGTGCACGATGGCGAATCCCGGGTACCCGGCATCACCAGCGGCCGACTCCGGGCCGTTCACCGAGCGGAACGCCGCCGGGCGTTCCTGGGAGGGGAATCACTCACCATGCGTGGAAGCAGACTGCTCGCTGCGATGACCGTTGCCGGCCTGTCGGGTGCGCTCCTGGCGGGCTGCGGAGACGACGGGAACGACTCGGGCGGCGGCTCGGACAAGCCGTTCTCCGGGCAGAGCGCCGACCAGATCGCCGGCAAGGCCGTCGCGGCCACGAAGCAGGCCACGTCCCTGCGCGTCAAGGGCGACATGCGGCAGGCCGACGGCAAGGCGCTGAGCCTCGACCTCGCCGTCGACGAGCGGAAGAATTGTGACGGCACCCTGCAGACGCAGGGTGCGCGGGCCGACGTACGGCACGTCGGCGACGCGTTCTACCTGCGCGGTGACGACCAGTACTGGAAGAACTCCCTCAAGGGCAAGCCGGGTGCGGCGAAGCTGCTGCCCAAGCTGAAGGACAAATGGGTCAAGGTGCCCGCCGAGGACTCCGTCACCAAGGGCATGTGCGACAAGCAGAGCCTGATGAAGGCGCTGGACGAGGACAAGTCCGAGCGCAAGGGCATGCGGAAGGGCGACACGACCACGGTGGGCGGCCAGGAGGCCATCAAGCTCACCAAGAAGACGGCGGCCGGCGAGAAGCTGACGCTGTACGTCGCCACCAAGGGTGAGCCGTACATCCTGCGCACCACGACGGAGGGCGGCGACGAGCCCAGCTCCGCCACGTTCAGCGACTACGACAAGGACGTGCGCCCGCAGAGGCCCGCGTCCGGCGAGACCGTCGACCTGCGACAGCTCGCCAAGTCCTGACGGAGCCGACCGCCGCCGTCCGCCGGGTAGGTGACCTGCTCGCGGCGGCGGTCGGTTCTCTTCGAGTCCCGGGTCGGCCTGGAGCGGGTCGGCCCGGGACGCTCATTTCGCGGCGGGCGCGCGGGAGTGGCCGAGGCGGGAGGGCAGGGCGGGGCTGGCGGCCGGGCGGGGCGGGTGACGTGCGCGGCGTGCCGCCTTCGGGTGTGATTGCTTTATGTCCTGTATGAGCGGTATGCGGAGTGCGCCCTCCCGGCGGCGTCACCCGCCGTTTCCCCCGTCAGGCGCCGGGCACACGGGGCGTGAGCTGCGCCGACACAGCGGCGCGCGCTCACCTCGCCCGACTCTCACCCGACTCACTGAGGAGTTGCCGTATGACCGACCGTCGACCGCCGGACCCCACCGACCAGTACCCGCGGCCGGAGTTCCCGCAGCAGGACCAGGAGCACCCCGGCGACACCGAGCGCATGGAGCCCCGCCCCGACCACGGCGAGTCCTCCTACCGGGGCAGCGGCCGTCTGGAGGGGCGGCACGCGCTCATCACGGGCGGCGACTCGGGCATCGGCCGCGCGGTCGCCCTGGCCTTCGCCCGCGAGGGCGCCGACGTCGCCTTCACCTACCTGCCGGAGGAGAAGCACGAGGCCGAGGAGACCTCGCGGCTCGTGACGGACGCCGGGCGGCGGGCCGTGGCCGTGCCCTGCGACATCCGTGAGGAGGAGGCCTGCCGCGCCCTGGTGGACCGGGCGCACCAGGAGTTCGGCACGATCGACATCCTGGTGAACAACGCCGCGTACCAGATGGCGCAGTCCGGTGGCATCGAGGACATCACCACGGAGCAGTTCGACCGGGTGCTGCGCACCAACCTCTACGGCATGTTCTGGCTGTCCAAGATGGCGCTGCCGCACATCCCTCGGGGCGGCAGCATCATCAACACCACCTCGGTGCAGGCGTACCAGCCGAGCCCGCACCTGCTGGACTACGCCACCACCAAGGGCGCCATCGTCACCTTCACGCAGGGGCTGGCCGGGATGCTGGCCGAGCGCGGCATCCGGGTCAACGCGGTCGCGCCGGGACCGGTGTGGACCCCGCTCATCCCGGCGACGCTGCCGGACACCGAGAAGTTCGGCGCGCAGTCCCCGCTCGGCCGGGCCGCGCAGCCCGCCGAGATGGCCCCGGCGTACGTCTTCCTCGCGTCGGCGGAGGCCAGCTACATCACGGCGGAGATCGTCAACGCCACGGGCGGCACGCCGCTGCCGTAGGCCGGGGCCACACCCCGGAGCGCCACCGCCTGACGGTACGGCCGAACGACACACCGGTGCCGCGCCCCCACCGGGGGGGGGGGGGGGGGGCCCGGGGGGGGGGGGCGGGGGGGCGGGGGGGGGGGGGGGGGGGGCCCGGGGGGGGGC
>NZ_JASCXL010000113.1:0-30384 GCF_030010595.1 Streptomyces sp. CC224B
CCCACGGCGGGCGTCGCGGGCGCCGCCGAGCTCGACGCCGCCCGGGTCGCCGCCGCCCCGTTCACGCTCGGCGGGGCCCGCCGGGGGCCCCCGCCCCCCCCCCGGGCGGGGGGGGCCCCGCCCCCCGCGGGGGGCGGCGGGGGGGGGGCGGGCCCGGGCCGCCCCCCCCCCCCCCCGCGTCCAGGGTCCGCTTCGCCGCTTCCATCTCGTACGCGAACGCGTCGAGGGCCGAGCCGATCAGGCCGCACTCCGTCTGGATGTAGTGGAAGTTCTGCGCCAGCTCCGTGAGCTGGTCGACGGCCGCCGTCGCCGCCTTGCCCTCCAGCGCGTTCCGCATGGTGACGACCGTCCGGCTCGCGATGCGGTCGCGTGCCGCGTTCGCCATCTCCGAGGTGCGGCGGTATCCGTCGGCCGCGTCCGCGTACTCACGCGGCTTCAGGGCCTTGAGCGTCGCGAGGTCCATGGTGGCCGGTCACCGCCCCGCGCCGGTGCCGCCGCCGACCGCGGGCGTGTCCTCGTACGCCACCCGCAGGCTGCCGATCTCGGCCATGACGGCCTCGTCGGTCCGCACCTGGTCGTTGCCGACCTTCTCCAACAGGCCCGCGATCCGCCCGCACCGCCGGCTCACGCTCTTGACGTAGCGCTGCCAGGAGTCGTGAACCTCCTTCTGCGCGGCGGCCGTTCGGCACCCGCCCTCGGATCCGACGCCGTTCTGGCCCTCGGCGAGGGCGGTGAGCGCCCTGCCGATGCCCTCACGGAGCGAACCGACGTCGTGCCCCGCCCGCGCCCACGTCGGCCGGTCCGACACCAGGGTGCCGGAGTCGCCCGGAGACGCGGGCTCCGTCTGGTTCAGTTGCATCCGCGTGGTGTGCCGCGCGGCCACGTCGGACTTGAGCTGCTCCCACTCCTCCCACGCCATGCGTGCCCCTTTCCCCGCCGGGCGCTCCACGCCCGTGATCCCTGTGTGCCACCGCAAAACGTCACCTTGATCGACGTGTACGGTACGCGGCCCGGCGGGCGCACCCGATCCGTTTCGGTCACCAGGGGGAGTGAGTACGGGTACTCATGCGCGGACGGTCGGGGAGTGGGAGCCAACTGGCCGTCAAGGAGCCGTCGTTGATGCCAGGTCCGCTACCACGGCGGTCGCCTCGGCGGACGGCAGGCCCGCTGCCGTGAGGAACGTCGCCGCCGCCGCGGGGCCCGCCTCCTCCGGCTCCAGGACGCCGTCGTTCACCGCCTCCATCAAGCCGAACACGATGCTCTCGAGGAGGTACACCAGCGCGCGCGGCGGCAGCGTCGTGGTGAAGCGGCCCTCGTCCTGGGCGCGGCTGATCATCTCGGTGCCCGCCGCGTGCATGGGGGCGAGGCGTTCGCGGATGCCCTCCATCGTGACCGCGCGCTGCGCGAGGGAGAGCAGCAGGCGGTAGGGGGCGGTGACGCGCCAGACGCCGAGCATCGCGCCCGCGATGGCCCGCAGCGGGTCGTCGACGCCCTCGTACGCGGCGGCGTGCGCGGCCAGGACCTCCTCGACGGCCTCGTCGAGCAGCGCCGTGACCAGCGCGTCCCGGCTCGGGAAGTGGCCGTAGACGGTGCGGCGCACCACCCCGGCGGCGCGGGCGATCTGGTCCATCGACGCGTCCGGGTCCCGGGACAGCTCGGTGAAGGCGACGTCGAGGATGCGGCGCCGGTTGGCGTCGGCGCGGGCCGACGCGGCGCTCCGGGCGGTCCCGTCCCCGGCGGGGTCGGGCGCCGCGCGCGGTGGTGTCGGCTTCGTGCGAGGGCTCATGGGGCTCATTGTGCCGCGCACGGGCCTACTTGCACACCGCTGTGCAATGACGTCGGCCGTGCAGTACATTGCACATGGCTGTGCAATTACACACACCTGTGCAAGATCGTGCATGGGTGCCGGAAGCGCGGCTATGCGGAACACCAGGCGCCCGCCGGCGTCCCGGAGACCTACCGAGGGGTGGAGCCAATGCCCTTGTTGATCAATGAGCCGGTCGAGCGGATGGACCGGCCCTACGCCCGCCGCTGGTGGGCGCTGCTCGTGCTGTGCCTGAGCCTGCTCATCGCCGTCATGGCGAACACCGCGCTCACGGTCGCGGCCCCCGACATGACCCGCGACCTGGGCCTGAGCAGTTCCGACCTGCAGTGGGTCATCGACGCGTACACCGTTCCGTACGCCGCGCTGATGCTGCTGTTCGGCGCGATCGGCGACAAGTACAGCCGCCGGGGCGCCCTGGTGCTCGGGCTCGTCGTGCTGAGTGCCGGAGCCGGGGCAGGGGCGCTGTCCGACAGCTCCACGGCCGTCATCGCCTCGCGCGCCGCGATGGGCGTGGGCGCGGCGATGATCATGCCCGCGACGCTGTCGCTGCTCGCGGCGACCTTCCCGCGCGAGGAGCGCGCCAAGGCCATCACGCTGTGGGCGGCCACGTCCGGCATCGCCATCGCCGCGGGCCCGCTGATCGCGGGCGTGCTCCTGGCGGACTACGGGTGGGCGTCGACGTTCCTCATCGACATCCCCGTCGCGGCCGTCGCGGTCGTCGGCGCGTTCGTCCTCGTACCGCCGTCCAAGGCCGCGAAGGCCGCGCAGATCGACTACGTGGGCGGGCTGCTGTCCGTCATCTGGGTCGGCGCGCTCATCTACATGATCATCCAGGGGCCGAACTTCGGCTGGGGCACCGCCGCCGTCACCGCGGCCGTGGTCGCGGCCGTCGGGCTCGTCCTCTTCGTCCTGTGGGAGCTGCGCCACCCGCGCCCCGTCCTGGACGTCCGCAAGTTCGCCGAGCGCGGCTTCTCCGGCTCCAACCTCGCCGTCGCGCTCTTCTTCGTCGCGGTGTTCGGGGCCTTCTACTACCTGACGCAGCACCTCCAGTTCGTCCTCAATTACAACCCGCTGGAGACGGGCGTACGGATGCTGCCGCTGGCCGGAGCCGTCTTCGTGGGCTCGGCGCTGACCGGCTTCCTCACGCCGCGGCTCGGCCACAAGGTCATGGTCACCGCGGGCATGGTCGGCGGCACCACGGCGCTCGCCCTGCTGACGGCGACGGACGCCTCGACCTCGTACGGCGACTTCGTGCTGCCCCTCGTCCTCCTCGGCCTCTCGCTGGGCTTCGCCGTCTCGCCCTGCACGGACGCGATCATGGGCGCCTTCCCCGAGTCGGAGCTGGGCGTCGGCGGCGCCGTCAACGACACCTCGCTCGAACTCGGCGGCTCGCTCGGCATCGCCGTCCTCGGCTCGGTCCTCGCCACCTCGTACTCCGACGGCCTCGCCGAGGAGACGGCGGGCAGCAAGCTCCCGGCGTCGGCCCTGGAGAAGGCGCAGGACTCGGTGGGCGCGGGCGGCGGCGTCGCCCAGGGCATCGCCCAGCAGGCCCGCCGCCTCGCCGAGCAGGCCGCGGGCAGCGACTCGCCGCGCAAGGCGGCCGAGCTGAAGGCGCAGGCCTCCGAACTCGCCCAGGGCGCCGAGCAGATGCGGCACGCGGTGAGCGTCTCCTTCTCGGACGCGGTGGCCCACGCCAGCCTGGTCGGCGCGGTGGTCCTCGGCATCGGGACCGTCGTGGTCGCGCTGCTGCTGCCCCGCAAGGGCCGGGGCGCGACGACCGGCACCGGCGCGGGGGCCGCGCCGGAGGCGGACCGCGAACTGGAGGCGGCGGAGCGCCGCTGACCGCCAGGGCGGACGGCAGGGCTCCCGTTCACCGGTACGACACCGGTGAACGGGAGCTTTCGGTGTTCCGCCCTCTCGTCAGGCGCGCTCGAACAGCCACTGCAGGTGTACGTCTGCCTGTGGTCGCACGCCGGGCGGGTCCCCGGCCACCTGCACTTCGTGGTCCAGCCCGCCCGCACCGCCGACCTCGACCGGCACGGCGCGCACGGCCCCGCGCTCCAGGCGGCGATGGTCGCCGAGGGCGCGGGGCCGGACGCGGGGGCGGTGGCCGCCGTGTGCGCGCGGGTGCGGTGGGAGCTGGGGCGGCGGCGCCCGTAGGGCTCCGGCGGGGAGCACCGCGGCCACGCGGTGCCCTGGCCCTACGCCTACGGCCCGTACGGGATCCGTACGAGTGACTGGTTGCCGGTGCCCAGGGTGCTGGGGGCGGTGCCGATGGCGTTCCAGACCTCCACCCGGACCGTGCCGCCGCTCAGCGTCCCGTGGGCGCCGGTGGCCGATTTCAGGCCCCGCGCCTGGGTGTAGTGCTCGTATCCCGGTACCGGGTCGGTGGCGAAGTAGGCGTACGTCTCCACCCGGTCCCAGGACCCGTCGCCCGTGCGGTCGTAACTCACCCGGGCCTGCTGCCCGTTGGCCACCGCCGTGCCGGCGTCGACGAACAGGTCGAACGTCGTCGTACCGCCGTTGTACGCGCCGCTGACACCGGTCGCCGTGTACGTCTGCGGGGCGTGCGGCGTCCCGTCGTGGTTGGCGCCTCCCGCCGAGGTCAGCGTGGCGGCCGAGGCCCCGGCCGCCGCCGGGCCCAGCGATCCGCCCGGGCGCAGGTGCAGCATCGAGGGCGTGCCGGGGCCGCCGCCCCCGCCGCGCGTCCACACCGCCACGTAGTCCACGAGCATGGGCCGCCCGGGCACGGTGGCCGCGACCGGTGTGGCGCGGCCCGCGACGCCGTCCGGGAAGCCGCCGCCCATCGCGACGTTGAGCAGGATGAAGTACCCGGCGTGGGAGGTCATGTCCCGCCACGCGGCGGCGCCGACGCGGTTCTCGTCGACGCTGTGGAAGAGCTGCCCGTCCACGTACCAGCGCAGCACGTTCGGGCTCGTGCCGCGGTCCCACTCGAAGCGGTACGTGTGGAACGCCGACTGGCAGGGGGCACCCGGGCAGGCCCGGCTGGCGCCGATGCCGTTCGTCTCGTCGCAGGGACCGCCCGGGTTCACGCCGCAGTGCAGCACGCCCCAGACGGAGTTGATCCCGTTGACGTTCTCCATCACGTCGAACTCGCCGATGGCGGGCCAGTTCCAGTAGTTGCCCCGGTACGGGGAGCCCAGCGCCCAGAAGGCGGGCCAGTAGCCGAGCGCCTGCTCGCCGGTGACGTCCGGCATCCGGATGCGGCCCTCGATGGCGAGGGTGCCGCCCGCCGGGGCCTTGAAGTCGGCGCGGCGGGACTCGATGCGGCCGGAGGTCCAGTTCCCGGCGCCGTCGCGCAGGGGCGTGATGCGCAGGTTGCCGGTGCCGTCCAGGCTCAGGTTGTCGGGGGAGGAGGTGTAGTTCTGGACCTCGCCGGTGCCCCAGTTCGCGGGCCCGCCGGGGTAGTTGTGGCCGGTGTCGACCTGCCAGTTCGCGGCCGAGGGGAGCGCGCGGGCGGGGCCGGTGAAGTCGTCGCTCCACTGGAGCGTCCAGCCGGGGGCCGGGGGGACGTCGGCCCGCGCCGCGCCGGGGGCGAGCAGCGCGGCCAGGAGCCCGACGGCGGCGAGCAGGGCGTGGAGGGGGCCGGGGCGCCTCGTGAGCCGGGGGAGAGGCGGGCGGCCGGACGCCCGGCGGGGCGGGCTGTGCGGCGGGCGGTGGGGTGTCGTGCTCATCGTGCACCTCCGTGCGGGGCCGGGGTGGGGACTGAGAGCGCTCTCAGAGTTGTTTAGTTGTGTACGGGAAGGGCGTCAATGGCTGTACATCGTCAATTTCCTGAACCCGGCCCCGGGAAAACACGTTGACGCCCGCTTGGTCCCCCTTCACGCTGAAATCCTGACCTGCCGGTGCCGTCGCGCGCGGGGGCACGATGCGCCGGTACGAGGCAGTCGTCCCAGGCACCGGTACGAAACAGTCGTACGAGGCCGTCGTACGAGGCGGCGGCACACGGGGAGCGGCACCATGACCACACGGATCACGGCCACCGGACGCGGCAGCGGCGACGGCCCGGCCGGGGCCGAGCAGGCCGAGCTGGAGCGGGTCGGGGAGCTGTTCGCGCGGTTCATCGACGCCGTGGCGCGCCGCCCGGAGCCCGACGGCCGGGCGGGCGAGCGGGACCTCACCGCCCGGCTCCGCCGCCACCTGGGCTTCGAGCCGGGCGACGCCCCGGTGGTCAAGGCCGCGTACGCGCCCTACGACCACCCGAACGTGCACCTGGCCCTGGAGCGCTGGTTCGCCGCCGAGGGCCGCGCGTACGAGCTGATCGGCATGACCGGGTCGGAGCACCGCGGCCACTACACGCTCTCCGAGATCCTGGAGACGGCCGACCGGTACGACCGGTTCGTCGTCGGCGCCGTCGACTACCAGCACCTCCAGGTCTCGCCCGACGCCGAGCTGGCCTGCGTCTCCTTCGGGTTCTACCTCGGCACGGAGCACACCGAGGACGGCGACACGGAGCGCTACGTGGTGCTGCTGCGCGGCCCGGGCGACGAGTACGATCACGACAAGGTCCAGCTCGAAGTCCTGGCCCGGAGCCGGGACACCGCCAAGCGGCTGCTGTCGGGGGTCGACGCGCTGATCCGCGCGCACAACGTCTTCCGCGGCCGCATCCTGTCCTTCGAGGGCGGCGACTTCCACGACGGCATCGGCCCGTTCCGCTTCCACCGCCGCCCGGAGCTGACCCGCGACGGCATCGTCCTGCCGGACGGGCTCCTCGACCGGGTGGAGCGGCACGTCGTGGGCGTGGCCCGGCAGCGCGAGCGGCTGCGCGCGGCGGGCCAGCACCTGCGCCGCGGGCTGCTCCTGTACGGGCCGCCGGGCACCGGCAAGACCCACACGGTCCGCTATCTGCTCTCCGGCCTGCCGGACTTCACCGTCGTGCTGCTGTCCGGCGTCACGATCGAGGCCATCGGCCCGGCCTGCGCGCTCGCCCGGATGCTCCAGCCCGCCCTCGTCGTCCTGGAGGACTGCGACCTCGTCGCCGAGTCCCGCGACCTCGGCGACGGCGAACAGCCCCTGCTCTTCCAGGTCCTGAACGAGATGGACGGCCTCGGCGACGACGCCGACGTGGCCTTCCTGCTCACCACCAACCGCGCCGACCTCCTGGAGCCCGCCCTCGTCCAGCGCCCCGGGCGCGTGGACCTCGCCGTGGAGATCCCGCTGCCGGACGCGGCGGGCCGCCGCCGGCTGCTCGACCTGTACGGCGGCGGGCTCGGCCTCGACGACGCCGTCACGGAGGAGGTCGTCGAGCGCACGGAGGGCACGACGGCGTCCTTCACCAAGGAGCTGGTGCGCCGCGCGGTCCTCATCGCCGCCGAGCGCGACGCGGACCGCACGGAGGCCGAGGACGTACGGACCGCCCTGGACGAACTCCTCGCCGACCGCGACCGGTTGACCCGGCGGCTGCTCGGCGTACCGGACGACGAGGACCTGGACGAGGACGCCGAGCTGGATCCGGACGCGGACGCGGAGCTCGACCTGGACGCGGGCTTCGAGGACGCGGGGCGCGGCGGGCCCGCCGGACCCACCGGGCGCCCCGGCGAGAACGGCGGCGGCACCTTCTTCAGGGCCTCGTACCGCCCGCTGAGGTGACGGACTCCTCGGCCGGCCGGCCGGGCGGCGGGCCGGTGGCCGCGTGGCGCGTCAGGCGGACGATCGCGGGGACGGGGAAGAGGAGCAGCGCCAGGTTCGGGATCCACCACGTCGGGGACCAGTCGCCGCGCAGCGCCCAGAAGACGACGGCCTGGAGGCCCGCCGTGCTGGTGAGGGTGAGGGAGACCAGCATGAGCGGGCGCCAGGCGGTGCGGTGCGGGCTGCCGGTGCGGCGCTCGCGGCGGCACAGGTACAGGGACGCGAGCCCCGTCGCGCTCGCCGCGACGTCCAGCGGCAGGAACGAGTAGTTCCAGTCGCTCATCACCGGGTCGTCGTAGTCCTTGTACGCGTACGCCGCCGGGATGAGGCCGAGCAGGGCCACGCTCCAGTACAGGAGGAAGGCCAGGTCGGTCACCAGCATCGCGGCCTTGACGGGCCGCAGGCCCTGGTCGTGCGGCGGTGCGGTGCGCGGGCGTGCCGGGGCCTGGGTCATCAGTGCTCCAGGCCTCCGCCGAGGTACATCACGGCCACGCCGGCGACGATGAGCAGGGCGCCGGCGACCGTGGCGATGCGGACGTTCTCGTCGAAGAGGAGCACGCCCCCCGCGAGCGCGCCCACCGTGCCGAGGCCGGACCAGACGGCGTACACCGGGCCGACGTGCAGGGTCTTCAGGGCCTGCGCGAGCAGGACGAACGCGGCGGCGTACCCGACGACGACCAGGATGCTCGGGCCGAGCCGGGTCAGGCCGTGCGAGGCGCGCAGGGAGAGGGTGGCGGCGATCTCGGAGACGATGGCTCCGGCGACCAGGGCGAGTCCCATCAGCGTGACTCCGTCTCTCGGGCGGCCCCGGGCCGGTCGGCCGGGGCGGTTTCGGCGGAGGGCCGGGTGCCGTGCCCGTCCGCGGCTCCGGCGTCGATCAGGCCGGTGACGAGCCGCCGCAGGGCGCGGTGTTCCTCGCCCTTGGGGTCGGCGAGGCCGAGCAGCCGGGCGGTCCACCAGCCGTCGACGGCCATGCGGACGAGCGTGGCCACGCCGGGCGGCAGGCCGTCGTCGTCGAGCCGCCGCTGCCAGGCGCGGTAGCGGGACTGGAGGATGTCGAGCACCTCGGGGCCGTTGGCCGCCGCGAGCAGCGCGACCGGGACCGAGTCGGAGGGCGTGGCCTCGCCCTCGGGGGCCTCGGCCGGGATCGACGCGTCGAGCCAGGCGCGGGTGTAAGCCCCCGCAGGCGCCTCCGGGCCCGGCAGGGCCGCCTCGAAGCGGTCCACCAGGCGCTCGACGACGCCCTGGACGAGGGCCTGTTTGCTCGGGAAGTGGTAGAGCAGGCCGCCCTTGCTGACCTTGGCCTCGGCCGCGACCGCGTCCAGGCGGATGGCGTCGACCCCCTGCTTGACCAGGAGCCTCTCGGCCGCGTTCAGGAGTCGGTTGCGCACACGTCACCCCGTTTTTCCGGTCCGCATTCTTTATTGACGATCTTTACACTTGCCCGCACTGACGATCTTTATAATCCGGCGTTCCCGAAGTTTCCGACCGTCCGGACGGTCGAATGCAGGCTAGCATGCGCCGGAAGCGTGGGGCGGGCCTTTCCCGAGGGGCCCCAGGGGAAGCGGAAGCGTTAACTCTGCATTTCCGGGACGCGCCCGTTACAGTCGTCTGTTGACGCATTCCTCGCGCCTTGTCTAGAGTCCGTTGCTGGCTGATTCGGTTCAACGAATCGTGGCCAAGGGTGATCATCAATCGGGGGCTGAATGTTCAACATGTCTGCGTATTAGCTCTGTGTGTTCACCGGTCGGCGGGCCCTGGCGTGCCCGCGCCCGGGGACTCGTCGCTGCCTGCCGGGCGGTACGTCCGCCCAGGTCAAGGCCGTCTTTCCGTCGCACCGGCCACTTCTTGGGGCTGCCCTCCGCGCCTGCCCGTGCGCAGTCGGCCCCGGTGCCCGGGACATCCTGCGCACTTCCGGACAGCGCTCGGAATGATCTGTTCATTTTCTCTCGGTGTGCGCCTGAACTCACAGAGGAAAATAAATGCTGAATGCATCGCAACCGCCCGATCTCTTTTCCCGATTCGCGGGTTATACCGAGGCGAACGACCTGATGAAGGCCGGTCTCTACCCGTACTTCCTGCCCCTCGCCGGACAGGAGGGCGCCACCGTCCGCCGTAGCGGACGCGAACTGATCATGTGCGGCTCGAACAACTACCTGGGCCTCACCAACGACCCCCGTGTGCACGCCGCCGCCCGCGCCGCGCTCGACCGCTACGGCAGCTCGAGCACCGGGTCCCGCTTCCTCAACGGCAACACCGATCTGCACGAGGAACTGGAGGGGGAGCTCGCCGCCTTCCTCGGCAAGCCCGCCGCCCTCGTGCTCTCCACCGGCTACCAGGCCAACCTCGGCGCCCTCGCCGGTCTGCTCACGCCCCGCGACTACGTGCTCGTCGACCGCGACGCCCACGCCTCGCTCGTCGACGGCTGCCGCCTCAGCGGCGCGAAGGTGCGCCGCTTCCCGCACAACGACGCCGAGGGGCTGCGCCGGGCCCTGGAGCACCTCCCGGACGACGCCGCCCGGCTCGTCGTCGTCGACGGCGTCTACTCGATGGAGGGAGACATCTGCGACCTGCCCGCCGTCGCCGCCGTCTGCGCCGCGTACGGTGCCCGGCTGCTGGTCGACGACGCCCACGGCCTCGGCGTCCTCGCCCAGGGCCGGGGCACCGCCGCCCACTTCGGCCTCACCGACCAGGTGGACCTGATCACGGTCACGTTCAGCAAGTCCCTCGCGTCCCTCGGCGGCGCCGTCGCGGGCAGCGAGGAAGCCATCCACTACCTCAAGCACAAGGCGCGCAGCCTGATGTTCAGCGCCTCCATGACCCCCTCGAGCACCGCCGCCGCGCTCACCGCGCTGCGCATCCTGCGCGCCGAACCGCACCTCGCGGCCGACGTGCGGGCCAAGGCCGACCACGTGCGGCGCGGGCTCGCCGAGGCCGGGATCGGCACCGGCGACAGCACCACGCCGATCGTCCCCGTCCCGGTGCCCGACGCCGTCAGCACCCTCGCCGTCTGGGAGCGCCTCATCCGCGCCGGCGTGTACGTCAACCCCGTGCTGCCGCCCGCCGCCTCGCCCCGGCTGCGGACCAGCTACATGGCCACGCACACCCTCGCGCAGCTCGACCGGGTCGTCGACGCCCTCGCCGCCCAGCCCGAGCTGCGCCGGGCGGGGGACCGGGTGCCCTCGCCGGCGAGCGTGGCGTGAACGCCGCCGCCGGAGCGGGGCTCGCGCTCGTGGCCGCGGCGGGGGCGGCCGGGGTGTCCGCCGCGGCCTGCCTCGACCCGGCGGGCGGGCCCGGCGTGCCCCGCCTCACCCTGCTCGGCTGGGGCCTCGCGCTCGGCGCGGGGACGGGGCTCGCGCTGTCCGGCGCGGGACCTCGGGTCGGTGGCTCCCGCGCCGGGGTCGGTGCCGCGCTGCTCGTCCTCGGTACGGGGCTGCTGTGCGCGGGCACCGTCGCCGCGGCGGCGGTCGTGGCGCTGTGCCTGTGTGCGGGGGCGGCGGCGTACGCCGTGGCGTTGCTGTTGCCGGTGGGTAGAGCGTTCGTTCCAGTGGGGCGGTCGGTGGGCCACCGGGTCTGGCTGTGCGGGGCCGCGTCCGTGGCCGGGGGGTTCGCCGGGGTGTGCTGGCTGCCGCAGGCCCGGGGGGCCGTGGGGGTGGTGGCCTGCGCGGTGGGGCTGCTGTGGCTCGCCCGCGAAGTTCGCCCGTACCGGGCGGGGTGAGCGGACCTCCACAGGGGGCTGCGCCCCTCGCCCCCCTCTTTTGGCGCTCCGCGCCTCGTCCTCAAACGCCGGACGGGCTGTACCTGCCGCTTCCGGTTGTCGTCCGCAGATGCCGGGTGGGGTGTCAACTCCCTTCCGGTCGTTGTCCGTCGGCGCCGGGTGGGGCGTCGCTCCTCTCCGGTTGTCGTCCGCAAGTGCCGGAGGGTGCACATCCCTCCGGTCGTCGTCCTCGTGTGCCGGAAGGGGCGCACCTTCCTTCCGGCTTCGGTTCATCGTCTTCTTGGGGGTCCTCATGTCCCGTCTCGGTCTCGCCGCCCGTGCCCTGCGTCTCGCGCTGAACCGCGCGCACGCCGATCCCACGGCCGACTACGACGCCGCCAGCTCCGACTACGACACCTTCTTCAGCCCCGTCATGGGCAAGCACTCCACCGCCGCGCTCGACGAGGTGCCCGTCCGGCCCGGTGACCGGGTCGTGGAACTCGCCTGCGGGACCGGGCACCTGACCGCCGAGATCGTGCGGCGGCTCGACGGGCGCGGCTCCGTGCGGGCCGTCGACAAGTCGCCCGGGATGCTCCAGGTCGCCAAGGACAAGGTGCGGCCGCTCGTCGAACTGGCGCCGGAGCTCGACGTGAGCCTGACCGTGGACGACATGGACACCTTCATCCGGCGGCTCCCCGCGGCCAGCGCCGACCTGGTCGTCGTCGGCTGGGCCATCTGCTACACCAAGCCCGCCCGGCTGCTCGCCGAGATCGAGCGGGTGCTGCGGCCCGGCGGCCGCGTCCTGGTGATCGAGACCCGCGCGGACGCCCACCAGGCCCTCACCCAGGGCCTGGAGCGCGTCTTCGCCGACGACCCGTCGCTGCTCACCAGCCTCATCCGGGTCGCGCTGCCGAAGAACGCGGCGACGGTGGCGCGCTGGTTCGGCAAGGCCGGGCTCACCGTCACCGGGCAGCGCGACGGCGCCCAGGTCATCCCCGCCCACACCCCGGCCGCCGTCCTGGAGTGGGTGCAGCGCTCCGGCGCCGCGGCGGGCTTCAAGACCGCCGTGGACAACGGCCGCGAGCAGCTCGTCCTGGACCGCGTCGAGGCGGCCCTCGCCGACCTCCTCGCCCGTACCGGCACCTTGGAGATCCAGCACACCTTCGTGGTCGTCACCGGGGCCAAGCCCGCCGCGGCCCGGCACGGGGCCCGGGCCGGCGAGGAGGCCGGCGTCGCATGACGAACCCGACCCGGGCGGCCGACCCGCCCGCGCCGACCCCGCCGCCGGGCCAGGACACCGCCGCGCCGGCCGCCGCGGACCGGGGAGCCGTCCAGCGGGCCCTGCACCGCTTCGCCGAGCGGCTCGCCGCGCGGCCGAAGACCGTGCTCGCGGTGTGGGCCGTGCTCATCGCGCTGTGCACGCCCTACGGCCTGGGGCTCGACGACGCGCTCACCGACCAGGGCGCCTCGAAGGTCGTGCCCGGCACCGGCAGCGCCCGCGCCGACGAGCTGACGAAGAAGGCCTTCCCGCACCGCTCCGAGCGCGAGGTGACCGTCGTCGTCGAGGCCCCCGACGTGCGCGCCGCGGACGTCCGGGCCCTGCTCGCGGACCTCGACGCCCGGGTCGCCCGGCTGCGCGCCGACGGCGACGTGGAGCGCACCTCGTCCGCGTACACGCTGTACCGGGACACGGCCGCCGCGTTCCTGAAGGACGTACGGAAACAGGCGCGCGCGGCGGGTGACGCGCGCGGCTTCGTGGACCGGGAGGTGCGGGCGGGCCGCGTCCCCGCCGCCCTCGCCGGGGCCGCGCGCGAGGCGGCGACCGCCCCCGACGACCGGGCCGTACGGCGCGTCGCGGGCGACGTCGCCACCCGCGGCGACTGGAAGCGCTTCCCGCTGCCGGTGCCCGAGGACGCCGTGGCCCGGCTCGTCGCCGACGACGGCGGGGCCACCGTCGCGTCCGTCAGCTACACCGAGGCCGCCGGGGCCGACCCGGACGTCGAGGGGCTGCGGGAGATCGCCGGGGAGGCGCTCGCCGAGCACGTCCCGGACGGCGGCGCCGAGGTGCACGTCACCGGGGAGCTGGCGCTCATCCACGACACGTACGAGAAGTCGGAGGCCGACAACTCCCTGATGGAGACGGTGGCCTACGGCATCATCCTCGTCGTCCTGCTGGTGTTCTTCCGCGCCGTGGTGCCCGCCGTCCTCACGCTCGCCGTCATCGGTTTGTCGATGAACGTCAGCCAGGCCGCGCTGCGCCTGCTGGGCGAACAGGTGACGCTCACCCAGTTCACCGTCACCATCATGACGTTCGTGATGCTCGGCGCGGGCGTCGACTACAGCATGCTGCTGTCCTCCCGCTACCGGCAGGAACGCCTCGCGGGCCGCGGTCCCCGGGACGCGGCCGTGCACGCCACCGTGCACGCGGGCGAGAGCATGCTGCTCGCCGCCCTCGCCGTGGCCCTCGCCTTCGGCGCGACCCTGCTCTCGCCGGTGGACTGGATCCCGCCGCTCGGCTACGGCGGGCTCATCGGCATCCCCATCGTGCTCGCCGCCGCGCTCACGCTCACGCCCTGCCTGCTTGTGCTGCTCGGCGACCGGTTCTTCGCCCTCGGCCGCAACCCGCTGGCCGACATGGAGCACACCGGCGCGATGGGCGGACACCTGCGCCGCACCGCCGAGTTCGCCAAGCGCCGCAAGGTGGCGATCGTGCTCGTGTTCCTCGCCGCGACCGTCCCGTTCGCCCTGCTCGTGGCCTCCCACCGGTCCACGTCGGACCCGGTCGCGCTCAGCCCCGCCACCGACTCCCGGGAGGGCTTCGCCACCGTCGCGGACCGGTGGGGCGACGCCGCCGTCATGCCGACGGTCGCGCTCGGCCGCGCCGCGCCCGGCGTCGTCGAGGACGGGCGCCTCACCGACGAGGGCCGGGCCGCCGTCGACCGCCTCACCGAGCGCCTCGCGGACGTGCCCGGCGTCGCCTCCGTCGACTCCGCCACCCACCCGTACGGCAAGCAGTGGTCCGCGGCACAGCTCGCCGCGGCGGGCCCCTCCGTCGGCGAGGACTACGTCGCCCGCGACGGCACCGTGCGCTTCGTCGTCGCCCTCGACGACGACCCGTACTCCGAGGAGGCGGCCGACACCGTACGCCGCGTGGAGCGCGTCGCCGACGGCGCGGGGCGCGAGGTCGCCGCGCTGGAGATCGGCGGCACCACCCAGGTCGACCGGCAGTACAGCGCCGCCCTGCGCACCAGCTTCTGGCAGATGGTCGTCCTGGTCAGCGTCGGCGTCTTCGTGATGCTGATGGTCACGCTGCGGTCGCTGCTCGTACCGCTGCGGCTGATCGCCACCATCATGCTCAGCAACGTCTGGGCCGTCGGGCTCACCGTGCTGATCTTCCACCACTGGCGGGGCGAGGCCGTCATCGACGACCTGCCGATCTTCCTCACCGTCCTGATGATGGGGCTCGGCATGGACTACGAGATCTTCCTGGTCACCCGCGTCCGCGACCTGCTGCGCAGCGGGCTGAGCCAGGAGGAGGCGACCATGCGGGCCGTCGTCGACACCGGCCGCGTCATCAACGCCGCCGGGCTCGTCATGGCCGGCAGCCTCGGCACCATGGCGCTGTCCTCGACGCTGATGCTCCAGGAGTACGGCGCCGGGCTCGGCCTGGCCGTGCTGCTCGACGCCACCGTCATCCGCATGCTGTTCGTCCCGGCCACGCTGCTCCTGCTGCGCAAGTACAACTGGTGGCTGCCGAGCTTCGGCCGCGCGCGCCACCGCCTCCACAAGGCACCGGCGGGGTGACGCGGATGCCGCCCGCCACCGCCCCGACGGCGGCCCGCCCGGGCCGCCTGGACCGGCTGCGCCTGCACCACGCGGCCAGCCCCGTCGCCTCCGCCGCCGCGCTGTTCGCGGTGCTCGCGGCGGTCCGCGTCGCCGGCGCCTTCACCTTCCCGGTGATGGTGCTCTCCGTCGCCCTGAGCGCCGCCGTGCTCCTCGTCCTGCCCCGCGACCGGTGGGCCGACGCCGGGGTGCGCGGCTTCCCGGTGCTGCCCGCCGTCCTCGGCACCGCGCTGGTCGCGGTGGTGTACGGGCAGACGTTCCTCGCCACCCGCGACGCCTTCGGGCACGGCGACGACAACTGGACCACCTGGATGCCCAAGCTGTTCGAGGGCATGGTGCCCGGAGCGCCCTGGGCCGACGTGGCCGCCATGGTCCTCGCGCTCGGCGTGCTCGTACCGCTCGTCGAGGAGGTCTGCTACCGCGGCGTCCTCTACCGGGCCGTCGAGGTGCGCCGCGGCACCTACACCGCCGTCGTCACCACGGCCGCCGGGTGGGCCGCCGTCCACCTCGGGGACTACGGCCTCAACCCGCTCAACTGGAAGGTCGTCTGCGGCCTCCTCCCGTCCGTCTTCCTCATGGGCCTGGCCCTCGGCCTGGTCCGCGCCGCCACCGGCTCGGCCCTCGCCTGCGCACTCGCCCAGGGCGCCTGCAACCTGCTGCTGCTCGGCGCCGCCACCGCGTGGCTGTGACCACACCGCCCGTCCCGTCCGCCGCCCGTCCCGTCCACCGCCCATTCCGTCCGCCGCCCATCCCGTCCACCGCCCATTCCGTCCGCCGCCCGTCCCACCCGCCGAACGTCCGACCTGTCCCAGAAAGGGCCGAGCCCATGCCCCGACGCCTGTTCACCTCGGAGTCCGTCACCGAGGGCCACCCCGACAAGATCGCCGACCGGATCAGCGACACCGTCCTCGACGCGCTGCTCGCCCAGGACCCCGCCTCCCGGGTGGCGGTGGAGACCCTCGTCACCACCGGCCTGGTGCACGTCGCCGGGGAAGTCACCACCACCGCGTACGTCCCCGTCGCCCAACTCGTCCGCGACGCCGTCGTGGACATCGGCTACGACGCCTCCGCGAAGGGCTTCGACGGCGCGACCTGCGGCGTGACGGTGTCGCTCGGCGCCCAGTCGCCCGACATCGCCCAGGGCGTGGACACCGGCGGCGCGGGCGACCAGGGCCTGATGTTCGGCTACGCCACCGACGAGACACCCGCCCTGATGCCGCTGCCCATCCAGCTCGCGCACCGCCTCGCGCGCCGCCTCACCGAGGTCCGCAAGGACGGCGTCGTGCCGTACCTCCGCCCCGACGGCAAGACGCAGGTCACCATCGAGTACGAGGGCAGCCGCCCGGTGCGCCTGGACACCGTCGTCGTCTCCTCCCAGCACGCGGCCGACGTCGACCTGCAGGGCCTGCTCGTCCCGGACATCCGCAAGTTCGTCGTCGACCACGTCCTGGAGGAACTCGGCGCCCAGGAGCTGGAGTTGGCGGTGGAGGGCTACCGCCTGCTCGTCAACCCCACCGGACGGTTCGAGATCGGCGGGCCGATGGGCGACGCGGGCCTCACCGGTCGGAAGATCATCATCGACACCTACGGCGGCATGGCCCGCCACGGCGGCGGCGCCTTCTCCGGCAAGGACCCCTCCAAGGTGGACCGCTCGGCGGCCTACGCGATGCGCTGGGTGGCCAAGAACGTGGTCGCCGCGGGGCTCGCCCGGCGCTGCGAGGTACAGGTCGCCTACGCGATCGGCAAGGCCGACCCGGTCGGCCTGCTCGTGGAGACCTTCGGCACCGCCACGGCCTCCCAGGCCCGCATCGAACGGGCCGTCACCGAGGTGTTCGACCTGCGCCCGGCCGCCCTCATCCGCGACCTGGACCTGCTGCGCCCCGTGTACGCGCAGACCTCCGCGTACGGCCACTTCGGCCGCGAGCTGCCGGACTTCACCTGGGAGCGCACCGACCGCGTGGCCGCGCTGCGCTCCGCCGCGGGGGTGTGACGTGACCGCCGCCTGGGACATCGGCGTCCGGATCGCCGTCACCGGCTCCCTCGCCACGGACCACCTGCTGACCTACCCGGGCCGGTTCGCCGAGCAGCTGCTCCCCGACCAGCTCGACCGGGTCTCGCTGTCCTTCCTCGCCGACGACCTCCAGGTGCGCCAGGGCGGGGTCGGCGCCAACATCGCCTTCGGCCTCGGCAAGGTGGGGCTCAACCCGCTGCTCGTCGGGGCGGCCGGGCGGGACTACGCCGAGCAGGCGGCGCGGCTGCGCGCGCTCGGCGTGGACACCTCGGGCGTCCACATCAGCCCCACCCGTCACACGGCCCGGTTCGTCTGCACCACCGACCGCGACCAGAACCAGATCGCCACCTTCTACGCCGGGGCCATGGCCGAGGCCCGCGCCATCGACCTGGCCGCGCTGCTCGCGCGCGCCGGGCGGTTCCGCCTCGTCCACATCGGCGCCGACGACCCCGAGGCCATGGTCCGGCACACCGAGGCCTGCCGGACCCTGGGCGTCCCGTTCGCCGCCGACCCCTCGCAGCAGCTCGCCCGGCTGGACACCGAGCAGACCCGTCGCCTTGTGGCGGGCGCCGCCCTGCTGTTCTCCAACGCGTATGAGGCCGCCCTGCTGCGCGAGCGCACCGGCTGGACCGAGGAGGAGGTGCTGCGCCAGGTCGGCACGTGGATCACCACGCGCGGCGCGGACGGCGTGACCCTCGCCCGCGCGGGCCGGCCGCCGGCGCACGTGCCCGCCGTGCCCGTGGGGCGCGTCGCCGACCCGACCGGGGCGGGCGACGCCTTCCGGGCCGGCTTCCTCGCGGGCCACGCCTGGGGCTGGCCCGACGACCGCTCGGCCCGGCTCGGCTGCGCCCTGGCCGCGCTCGCGCTGGAGTCGGCGGGCACCCAGGAGTACGAACCCACCGCCCATGCTTACTCTTTGGTGAGTACCTGACCAAATAGTTGGTACTTGTGGCCGCGCACGTGCTCCTCAAGCATGGAGGCATGCCCAACGACACGCATCCCGCCCAGCCCGGCACGCCTTCCGCACCCAAGAGCTCCGTCACCGTCATCGGCCTCGGCGCGATGGGGCAGGCCCTCGCCGGAGCCTTCCTCTCCGCCGGCCACCCCACCACCGTCTGGAACCGCTCGGCGGGCAAGGGCGAGGACCTGGTCGCCCGGGGAGCCACCCGGGCGGCGAGCGCCGCCGAGGCCGTGCGCGCGAGCGACCTGGTCGTCGTCTGCGTCGTCGACTACGAGGCCTCGCAGGCGATTCTCGAACCGCTCGCCGCCGACCTCGCCGGGCGCACCCTGGTGAACCTCACCTCCGACACCCCCGAGCGCGCCCGCGAGGCGGCGGCGTGGGCGGCGAAGGAGGGCATCGCCTACCTGGACGGCGCGGTGATGGTGCCCACGACCGTCGTCGGCACGCCCGACGCGCTGCTGTTCCACTCGGGCCCGCGGGCCGCGTACGAGCAGCACGAGAAGGCCCTGAAGGCCCTCGGCGGCCACACCACGTACGTCGGCGAGGACCACGGCCTCGCCGCCCTCTACGACCTGTCGCTGCTCGACTACTTCTGGACCGCGATGTCGGGCCTGGTGCACGCCTTCGCCCTGGCCACGGCGGACGGCGTCCCGGCCGCGGCCGTCGCGCCGTACCTCAAGGCCAACGCCGGTCTCGTCCAGTCGTTCGTGGACGAGACGGCCGCCGAGATCGACGCCGGCCGCTACCCGGGCGAGCAGGGCAACCTCGCCATGGAGGTGGCCGGCATCGACCACATCGTGCACGCCGCGGAGCACCGCGGCCTCGACGCCTCGGTGCTGCGCGCCGCCCGCGCGGTCGCCCGGCGCGGCGTCGCGCTCGGCCACGGCGGCGACAGCTGGACCTCGACGGTGGAAGCCGTCCGCAAGCCCTGAGGCCCCGCCCCGCACCGCTGCCCTTGAGGCCTCCGTCCGGCACCGCTGGCCTTGACCCCGACGTCAACGTCTACCGTCGCGGTATGCGCATCGGCGAACTCGCGGCCCGCGTGGGGACGACCACGCGGACCTTGCGGTACTACGAGTCGCGCGGGCTGCTGCCCGCGCGGCGCGACGGCAACGGCCACCGCACGTACGACGAGGGCGACGTCCGGCTCCTGGAGCAGATCAGGACGCTCCAGGACTTCGGCTTCGAGCTGGAGGAGACCCGCCCGTTCGTGGAGTGCCTGCGCTCCGGGCACCCGGCGGGCGACTCCTGCCCGGCGTCGGTCGCCGTCTACCGCCGCAAGCTGGCCGAGCTCGACGCGCTGATCGGCGAGCTGGGCGCGGTGCGGGACCAGGTCGGCGCGCAGCTCGCGCGGGCCGAGCGGGCGATGGCCGAGCTGGCCGCCGATGCCGGTGCTCCGGGCGGTCCGGAGCCGCGGTGCGAACTGAAGGGGATGAGCGGATGAGCGCGATACGGGCCGAGGGCGTCAGCGAGGTCACGGACGCGGATTTCGGATACGAGGTGCTCGGCGGGGAACGGCCGGTGCTCGTGCAGTTCACGGCGGAGTGGTGCGGGCCGTGCCGGCAGCTCGCCCCGGTCCTCGCCGACCTCGCCGCGGAGGAGGCGGAGCGGCTGAAAGTGGTACAGCTGGATGTCGACCGCAATCCGGAGACACCGGTGGCGTACGGCGTGCTCTCCATGCCGACGCTGATGGTGTTCCGCGACGGTGAGCCGGTGTGGCAGAGCGTGGGCGCGCGGGCGAAGCGGAGGCTGAAGGCGGACCTGGCCGGGGCGGGCGTGCTCTGAGCGCGGCCGTCGAGCGGGGAGCCGTCGGGTAGGGAGCCGTAGAGCGGGGGAGCCGTCGAGCAGGGAACCGCCGAGTAAGAGAAAAGCCCCGGACACGTTGACGTCCGGGGCTTTTCTCTGCGTATAGTGGATTCTTTCGCAAAGCCCTGCGCAATTGGGCGCACGGGAATCGCGGGAATCTTTATACGAGCACTGTAACTGGCGAGGGGCTGAATTGTCAACCGAGGAATTGCGGGAAGAGCAGCAATTCGTCTCCGGGCTGTACGCGCGCCTCGACGCGCTGCGCGCGGAGGCCGAGTCCGCCGTGCGCGCGTCGCTGGAGCAGGTCGGCAACGGCCTCCAGGCGCGCCTCGAGCGCGACGTACTGGTGGCGGAGCGGTCCGGCCTGCTCGCCGCCCTCGACGCGGGCGAGAACGGGCTGTGCTTCGGCCGGCTCGTGTTCCGCGACGGCCGTGACCACCACATCGGGCGGATCGGCATCCGCGCGTCCGACGCCGAGCGCACCCCGCTGGTCGTCGACTGGCGCGCGGAGGTCGCCCGGCCCTTCTACCTCGCCACCGGGCACACCCCCATGGGCCTGCGCAGACGGCGGCACATCAGCACCGAGGGCCGCGAGGTCACCGGCCTGCACGACGAGATCCTCGACCTGTCCGACGCCACCCGCACCGGGCACGAGGGCGCCGACGCCGACGAGGTCCTGCTCGCCGCGCTCAACTCCGCGCGCACCGGCCGCATGCAGGACATCGTGCAGACCATCCAGGCCGAGCAGGACCGCATCATCCGCGCTCCGCACCAGGGCGTCCTCGTCGTCGAGGGCGGCCCCGGCACGGGCAAGACCGTGGTCGCGCTGCACCGCGCCGCCTACCTGCTGTACGCGCACCGCGAGCAGCTCGCCAAGCGGGCCGTGCTGATCGTCGGGCCGAACCCGGCGTTCCTCGGCTACATCGGCGACGTGCTGCCCGCCCTCGGCGAGACCGGCGTCATGCTCGCCTCCCTCGGCGAGCTGTTCCCCGGCGTCACCGCGACCGGCACGGACACGCCCGCCGCCGCGGAGGTGAAGGGCCGCGCGGCGATGGCCGACGTACTCAAGCGGGCCCTTGAGGACCGGCAGCGGCTGCCGGAGCCCGGCGCGCCGGTCGTCATCGAGCACGACGACGGCGACCTGGTCCTCGACTGGGAGATCGCCTACGAGGCGCGGGCCGCCGCCCGCGAGACCCGGCTGCCGCACAACCTGGCGCGGCCCACCTTCGCCTTCCACGTCATCGACGCGCTCACCCGGCAGCTCGCCGAGCGCATCGGGCACGACCCGTACGGCGGGCCCAACTTCCTCGGGCCCGACGACATCGCCCAGATCGGCAAGGGCATCGCGGCCGCCGCCGAGGTGCACGCGGCGATCGAGGAGCTGTGGCCGACGCTCACGCCGCAGGGCTTCGTCGCCGACTACCTGCGCGAGCCCGCGTACGTGTCCGACGCGGACGCCGCCGCCGTACGCCGCGAACCCGGCGCAGCCTGGACGCCCGCCGACGTGCCGCTCCTCGACGAGGCCGCCGAACTGCTCGGCAAGGACGACAGCGCGGCCCTCGCCCGCGCGGAGGCCGAGCGGCAGCGGCAGGTCGCGTACGCGCAGGGCGTGCTCGACGTGTCGTACGCCTCGCGGACGTACGAGTTCGAGGACAAGGAGGAGAGCGACCCGGACGGCTCCGAGGTCCTGCTCGCCCACGACATCATCGACGCCGAGCGCATGGCCGAGCGGCACGAGGAGGCCGACCACCGCAGCGCCGCCGAGCGGGCCGCCGCCGACCGGACCTGGGCGTTCGGGCACATCGTCGTCGACGAGGCGCAGGAGCTGTCGGCGATGGCCTGGCGGCTGCTCATGCGGCGCTGCCCCACCCGCTCCATGACCCTCGTCGGCGACCCCGCGCAGACGGCGGAGGCCGGGGGAGTGGGCTCCTGGGCCGACATCCTGGCGCCGTACGTCGAGGACCGCTGGGAGTTCACCCGGCTCGGGGTCAACTACCGTACGCCCGCGGAGATCATGGCCGTGGCGGCGGAGGTGCCGCGCGCGGCGGGGAGGCCCGGCTTCGAGCCGCCGCGCTCCGTGCGGGCCACCGGGGCCGAGCCCTGGGCCCGGCACGTCGCCCCGGACGACCTCCCGGCCGAGGTCGCCAAGGCCGTCGCCGACACCCCCGCCGGGGAGGGACGCCTCGCGGTCATCGCCCCGCGCGCGCTGCACGCGACCCTCGCACCGGCCCTCGACGGAGTCACCGCCGGCGAGGAGCCCGACCTGACCCGCCCGGTGGTCCTCCTCGACCCCCGCCAGACGAAGGGCCTGGAGTTCGACACGGTCCTGGTGCTCGAACCCACGCACTACGAGCCCAGCGACTTGTACGTGGCCCTGACCCGGGCCACACAACACCTGGGAGTCCTACACACGGAGCCCCTGCCCGAGCCACTGGCACGCCGCCTGACCCGGCGCTGAGCGAGGCCGTGAGGTCTGTTGCTGGAGGCGACGTTTGTCCCGCACGGCCCCGGGAGCTGCGGGACAACGCGGCGGACGGTGCACTGCTGGTCGCACGTCTTCTGCCGGCAGCACACCGAAGGGACGCCATGCGCACCAAACACCTCACGGCCCTGACCGCCGCCGCTCTCGGCGCGGGACTCCTCACCGCACCGACGGCGGCGGCAGCCGACCCCTTGTCCACGGCACGCCTACCCCTGTGCGAGTACGCCATCAACCAGCCAACGGACGACGGCTACATGGTCCGACCGGGCATCCGCCCCGGCAACTACACCTGCCTCCTCAAGCAGGGCCACCGCATGCTGGGCGTCAAGGCGCTCCAGGCCGGCCTGCGCCGCTGCTACGGCGCGAGGATCACCGTCGACATGACCTTCGGCCCCGCCACGAAGAAGGCCCTGCAAGCGGCCCAACGCAGGGCAGGCATCCCCGCCGACGGCATCTTCGGCCCCACAACGAGCTACGCACTGCGCTGGCCCGAGTACTACGACAACGGCCGCTTCACAGGCCGCTGCATCCGCAACTGACGACTGCCGCCCACGGAAACTGGCCGTCACCGGCAAGCTCCGGCTCCTTCCCGGGAGGCGGCCTGCCGAGGAACCCTCAGCAACAGGACCACCTTCCAACCTTCCGTGCTGACATCCGTCCTCGCGGAACTGCCCAGGGTTCCCGTCGATGACGGTGGTCCCCGCACGCGCGGGGACCACTGCCTTCAGCTTATTGCTGGACCTTGGGGGGCAGGGACCACCCCCGCACGCGCGGGGACCACAGGTCGTCACCTGGCCTTTTAGGCGAGCGGTGGTGCGTTTTTACTTACTCCTTCAGATAGCGACATTCCCGCTTGAACTGCGCAAACCGTCAGCAAGTGCCGCAACATTCTCGACCTACGCAGCAGCCTTCGGAGGGCGAACCTGCAGCACAACCCTATGTCTGTGGGGGCTGCGGGGCGGTAGCGACCACACGGCGACGGCCGGGTGGAACTGTTGGCTGGTTCGGGATGTGACGCGAAGCGCTCGTTGCTTCTTGTCGGGCCCACCCCGGGTGCCGGAGGGAGACATTCGTGGCGGTGTGGTTCAGGGGCGGAGCCCGTGCGCGGTCAAGCCTCGTATGAAGCTGTCCCAGCCTTCTCGGGCGAAGACGATGACGGGGCCGGTGCGGTCCTTGCTGTCTCGTGCGGCGACTGCGCCGGGCACGGCTGCTATCTCGACGCATTGGCCTTCGCCACTGCTGTAACTGCTACTGACCCAATGGGCGTTGGCGAAGTTGGCGCGGGTGTTCATGCGGTCTCCAGTTCTCGGGTTCGCTCGTGCCTCGTCCTGGCGATCAGAGCAAGGGAGTCGTCAGGACTCAGGGCGAGCGCCTGCAGGTCGTCGAAGATGCCGGTGTAGCGGTCGATGTCGGCGGGCGTTTCCAGGAAGCTGTCATTGGCCATCGAGTCGATGTACACGATCTGGCCGTCCTCGGGGTCGGTGAAGGACAGCACTACAAAGGAGCCGGGCATCCCCGGATGTGCCCCGGCCTCCCAAGGAATAACTCGCAGGCTGACGTGCGGCAGGCCGGCCGTCGCTTCGAGCCGTTGCAATTGCTCTGCCATGACTCGCGGGCCACCCACTTGCCGGTGCAGTGCGGCCTCGTCCATGATCGCCGTGAGTTCCAGCGGGTGCTCTTCGGCCAACACCGCTTGACGGTCCATGCGGGCCTTGACCCGCTGTGCGACGTCTCCCGGTTCGGCGTGGGGCAGGTGCCCTCTGATGACGGCATGGGCGTAGGGCTCAGTCTGGAGCAGGCCGGGGACGTACAGCGCCTCCCAGTTGCGGATCGTCTTGGCCTCCGCTTCGAACTGGATGTAGGCGTTGTACTCATCGCGCAAGGCGTCGTGGCATGGCCGTAGCCAGCCTTGGGTCTCGGCGCCCTCGTGCAGGGCGATGATGCGTGTGCGCTGGTCGTCGCTGACTTCATAGGCGTCGAGCAGCGTCAGCAGAGTGCGCATCTGCGGTCGGCCTTCAGGCTTTTCGATGCGGTACAGCGTGGCCGGGCTGACGCGCGTCCGTGCTGTCACGTCGTCTTGGCTGAGCCCGGCGGTTTTCCTGGCCCGCTTGAGTTCCGACGCCAGTCGGCGGAGGCGGACCGTTGGTGGCCTTGCGGTCACGCTCGCATCCCTTCATCCCTACATGAGCGGTCGCGGCGAGTCTCGCTCATGCAGGGTCTGGTCGCCAAGCATGTCTCGAATGAGGGGACTTCATTTGAATGGATTGCAGAAGACTCCCTCTCGGCTCAAGCTGAGACGAGACGGCAGCCAAGCGTGACGAGGTCGTAGCCCTGAGTTATCCATGCCCTGCTGGGGTGGGGCTTGTGGGAACGGCGCCGTGGGGCCTTCGCGCTTCCGTCGTGTGCTTGTCGCGGTAAGCGAATCGCGCGCCTGTGGGCGCGGCCCTGATCGACTGAGAGGACCGACTCTTGACCCTCGTGATGTATGTCCTTGAACGTCTGTTCCCCGGCACCGGTAGCCGCAGACTGCCCGCCTGTCGGCGCTGCCGGAAGGCGGGCGCGCTATGGACGGTCTGACGTACTGGTTTCGGCACGCTGCGGAGCCCAAGGCCGTTCCGTTGGGGCGTCGGTTCGTCAAGCTGGTGTTGAACGACTGGGGACTTGAGTACCTGACCGAGCCCGTGACCCTGATCGCCTCCGAGTTGCTGACCAACGCGGTGCAGGCCACGGGCACGAAGCTCGAACTGAGCGGTCAGGAGCGCGAGGTGCTGCCGTTCGTCGCTGTGCGGCTGCGGGTGTCCGACGTGGCACTGGTGGTCGAGGTCTACGACGTCAGCCGCGCGCTTCCCCGGATCGGAACGGCCGCACCTGATGCCGAGGGCGGGCGGGGCCTGCCCTTGGTGGAGTGGTTCAGCGTGCGGTGGCAGGCGTACCGCCATCCATCGGGGGGGCAAGGTGGTGTACGCGGTGCTGCCCCTCGTGCCGCCGCCGGGGACAGAGACAGAGGCGCAGGCCGAGCCGACCCCGGAACCGCCACAGACCGCAATGCCGGAGCCGCTGCCGATCCGGGACCGCGAGTCGTGCGGGAAGAAACCCTTAGCCCAGCCGGATGCCGCGCTACTGAGTCGACTTGAGCGGCTCCTGGAACGCAGACTCAGGGATCATGTCGCCCTTCGGACGTGAGCGAACGTAGTGGCCCTGGGGACTGCCTGTCCCCTCGGGTCGCCGTGGACAGGTGCGTGGTGGATCTTCTGGACTGTGCCCGTCAGGGTTCAGGTGCTCAAGCGGGACCGGTCGACACGGGTCTTGCCCGTGCAGCCGCCCAGGGCGCAGCTCCCTAGCCCAGCTCAGCCCCCCCGCTAAGCCGGCCGCAGCCACACCGTGGCCAGCGGAGGCAAGGTGAGGCGGAGGGAGGTTGGGTGGCCGTGGGTCGGGGTGGGGTCGGGTTTCAGGGGGTGGGGGTTGCGGATGTCGCTGCCGCCGTAGGGGGCGGCGTCCGTGTTCAGGAGTTCCGACCACGCCGCGAACTCGTCCGGCACCCCGATCCGGTACTCGTACCGCACCACGGGGGAGAAGTGGGAGACGCAGAGGACGGGGGCCGTCCCCTCCGGCCCGTGGCGCAGGAACGCGAAGACGTTGTCCTCGGCCCCGTCCCCCTCCACCCACGCGAAGCCGCCCGGGTCCGTGTCCCGCTGCCAGAGTGACGGGTTCGCCGCGTAGTGCGCGTTCAGGTCGCGGACCAGGTCGCGTACGCCCCGGTGGTCCGGCTCCGCGCCGTACGCCGGGTCGAGGAGCCACCAGTCGGGGCCGTGGCTCTCCGACCACTCCGCGCCCTGCGCGAACTCCTGCCCCATGAAGAGGAGTTGCTTGCCGGGGTGCGCCCACATATAGGCGAGGTACGCCCGGTGCCCGGCCCGCTGCTGCCACCAGTCGCCCGGCATCTTCGACACCAGCGACCGCTTGCCGTGCACGACCTCGTCGTGCGAGATCGGCAGCACGTAGTTCTCGCTGTACGCGTACACCATCGAGAACGTCATCTCGTTGTGGTGGTACTTGCGGTGCACGGGCTCGTTGCTCATGTAGCTGAGCGAGTCGTGCATCCAGCCCATGTTCCACTTCAGGCCGAAGCCCAGGCCGCCGAAGCCGCCCGGTCCGACGTGGTGGGTCGCGCGGGTGACGCCGTCCCACGCCGTGGACTCCTCCGCGATCGTGACCACGCCCGGGCAGCGCCGGTACACCGTCGCGTTCATCTCCTGGAGGAAGGAGACCGCGTCCAGGTTCTCCCGGCCGCCGTGGACGTTCGGCGTCCACTGCCCCTCCTCGCGCGAGTAGTCGAGGTAGAGCATGGACGCGACGGCGTCCACGCGCAGCCCGTCGATGTGGTACTCCTCGCACCAGTAACAGGCGTTCGCCACCAGGAAGTTGCGCACCTCCGCCCGGCCGTAGTCGAACTCCAGCGTGCCCCAGTCGGGGTGCGCCGCCCGCATCGGGTCCTCGTGCTCGTACAGCGGACGCCCGTCGAACTCCGCCAGCGCCCAGTCGTCGCGCGGGAAGTGCGCCGGCACCCAGTCCATGAGCACGCCGATACCGGCCCGGTGCAGCGCGTCCACCAGGTACTTGAAGTCGTCGGGGGTGCCGAGCCGGGCCGTCGGCGCGTAGAAGCCGGTGACCTGGTAGCCCCAGGAGCCGCCGAAGGGGTGCTCGGCGACCGGCAGGAGTTCCACGTGGGTGAACCCAAGGTCCGACACGTACGCGGGGAGTTGCTCCGCCAGTTGGCGGTAGGTGAGGCCCGGCCGCCACGACGGCAGGTGCACCTCGTACACCGAGAACGGCGCCTCGTGCACGGGGACCTCGGCCCGGCGCCGCATCCACTCCTCGTCGCGCCACACGTGGTGCGAGGCGTGCACGACCGAGGAGTTCGCGGGCGGCACCTCCGTGCGGCGGGCCAGCGGGTCCGCCCGGTACGTCGTACTGCCGTCGGGCCGGGTGATCTGGAACTTGTACAGCTCCCCCTCACCGACCGACGGCACGAACAGCTCCCACACCCCGCTGCCGCCCAGCGACCGCATGGCGAAGCCCGTACCGTCCCAGTAGTTGAAGTCCCCGACCACGCGGACACCGAGCGCGTTCGGCGCCCACACCGCGAAGCGGGTGCCCGTGGCGCCCTGGTGCGTCATCGGGTGCGCCCCGAGCGCCTCCCAGAGCTGCTCGTGCCTCCCCTCGCCGATCAGGTGCAGGTCGAACTCGCCGAGCGTCGGCAGGAACCGGTACGGGTCGTGCGTGTCCAGCTCCGTCTCGGCGTAGGTGACGTGGAGGCGGTAGTCGGCCGGTACCTCGCGCAGCGGCAGCACCACCGAGAAGAAGCCGTCGCCGTCGTCGAGCAGGTCGGCCCGGACGTCGTCGGCGACGACCGTGACGGCGCGCGCGTACGGCCGCAGGACGCGGAAGGCCACCCCGTGGGTCACGGGGTGGGCGCCGAGCACCGTGTGCGGGTCGTGGTGCGTGCCGGAGAGCAGCCGCACGCGGTCCGCCTCCGGCACGGGGGAGACCGGCACGGGGAGGGGCGCGGGCGCCACGCCCTTCTCGCCGCCCTCTCCGATGCCCTTCTCGGCACCTTCTCCGACGTCCTCGACGCCTTTTCCGATGCCCTTCTCGACGCCTTCTCCGACGTCCTCGACGCCCTTTCCGGTGTCCTTCTCGGCGCCCTGTCCGACAGGGGCCTGTCCGACAGGGGCCTGCCCTGTGGGGGCGTGCTCACCAAGTGCCAGCTCGGCGCGGGCCGTCGGCCGTGTCCGCTCCCTCGCCGCCGCCGGGATGTCCTTCGGCGGTGCCGAGTCCCCCTTCGCCGGTGCCGGGATCCTCGGTGCGGGCTTCCCCGTCTTCGTGGCCTTCCCCGCTTTCCCCGCCTTCTCCGCCTTCCCTGCCTTCGCCGGTTTCGCCGTCTTCGCGGGCTTCGCCTTCCTGCCGCTCGTCCCGGGCTTGCCCGGTGTGGCCGTACGGGCCGGATCCGCGGTCCCGGGCCGCTGGGCCGGCGGCGCGGGCGGGGGTGTGGCCTCGGGGCGGGGGTCGGGCTCGGGCGGCGGGGGCGTGGGGCGGCGGGTCACGGGTGCGGCCTCCTGTCGGGACGGTCCAGAGGGGCGGCTTGGCGGGGGGCGCGGGACGTGGGACGCGGACGCGGGACGCGGGGGTCAGCGGAAGTCGTCGGGGCGGCAGGCCGTGTCGGGGTCGCGGGACGGTGCGGCGGCGTCCGCCGCGAGCTGGTCGAGGGCGGCGAGCGGCACCGGCAGCCAGTCGGGCCGGTGCCGGGCCTCGTACACGGCCTCGTAGACCGCCTTGTCGGTCTCGTGGGCCCGCAGCAGGACCGGCTCGGTGCGCGGGTCGCGGCCGCTGACCTCGGCGTAGCCGGTGCAGTACGCGGCCCGGCAGGCCTCGGCCCACGCCGGCGCCCAGGGGCGGCAGGAGCGGGCGGCGTAGTCGAAGGACCGCAGCATGCCCGCGACGTCGCGGGCGGCGGGCTGCGGCAGGCGGCGCTCGGCGAGCGGCCGGGCGGGCTCGCCCTCGAAGTCGATGAGCTGCCAGTCGCCGGACGGGGCCCGCAGGCACTGCCCGAGGTGCAGGTCGCCGTGGACGCGCTGGGCCGTCCACGCCGCGCCGTTGCCGGCGCCGAGGTCCGCGAGCGCCTGGTACGCGGTGCGCAGCGCGGGCTCGTACGGGCGCAGCGCGGGGACCGCCCGCGCGGCGGCCTCCAGGCGGTCGGTCATGCCCTGCGCGAGCAGCTCGACCTGGGCGCGGCCGAGCGAGACGGTGGGCAGCGCCGCGGCGAGCGCGGCGTGCACCTCGGCGGTGGCGCGGCCGAGCGCGCGGGCCTCGGCGGTGAAGTCCTCACCCTTGGCGAGCGCCCGCAGGGCGAGCTCCCAGCCGTCGGCGGCGCCGCGCACGTACGGCTGGAGGACGCCGAGCACGAGCGGCTCGCCGGCGCCGTCGGCGGTCAGCCAGGCGGACGGCGCTGGCACGCGGGCGCAGCCCTGCCGGGCGAGGGCGAGCGGGAGCTCCAGGTCGGGGTTGACGCCGGGCACGACCCGGCGGAACAGCTTGAGGATGAACGAGTCGCCGTACACCAGCGAGGAGTTGGACTGCTCGGCGGCGAGCGCCCGGGGTGCGAGGTTCGGGGGTATCTCCGCGTGCTCGGCGCGGGCGAACCGCAGCGTGCCGAGCCGCCCGGGTATCCGCAGCCGCTCCAGGAGCAGCGCGGCCAGGCGCGGGTCGCCCAGCGCCTCGTAGACGGTCCGCCCGGCGAGCGGTCCCTCGGCGACGTGCCCGATGAGCGCGGGCGCGAGCCGGGGCGGCAGCTCGGCGCGGACGCCGACGAGGAGCTGGTAGCAGTCGGCGGGCAGCTCGTGGTCCAGGGTGGCGTCCGGTCCCGCGAGCAGGGGCTGGCGCACCCGCACGAGCAGGTGCAGCAGCCCGAGCTCCGCCTGCGGCGGAAGGAGTTCCGTCGCCGACACGAGCTGGAAGTCCGTGACGGGACGGCCCTTGCCCGCGAACCACCGCTGCCGTGGCAGCCACCCGCGCAGCAGCGGGTCCAGCGACGCGAGGAGCGCGCCTGCGTGGGCACTGGGGCGGGTGGCGGCTTCCGACATGGTCGCGTCCTTTCCGCGCCGCGGACAGGGAGGTGCCGAAGGTGCCGGGCAAGGGGCGTGCCGTGTGCGAGTGCCCTGTGCGGTGCGTCTTACGCCCCTCGCGTGGGCGGGTTCACACCACCGTCACGGTGACCTTACGCCGGGTCCTCGCGCAGCCGGAACCAGTAGAAGCCGTGGCCCGCGAGCGTCAGGAGGTACGGCAGTTCACCGATGGCCGGAAAGCGCACCCCGCCGATCAGCTCCACCGGATGGCGTCCGGCGAAGGCCCGCAGATCGAGCTCGGTGGGCTGGGCGAACCGGGAGAAGTTGTGCACGCACAGCACGAGGTCGTCGCCCTCGCCGTCCGTGCCGGTGGCGGGGGCCTCCCGCAGGAAGGCGAGAACGGCCGGATTCGACGAGGGCAGTTCGGTGTAGGAGCCGAGGCCGAAGGCGGGGTTCTGCTTGCGGATCTCGATCATGCGCCGGGTCCA
>NZ_JASCXL010000114.1:0-30227 GCF_030010595.1 Streptomyces sp. CC224B
CCTGGCCAAAGCCCTCGACCTCCTCGCCCCCGGCGGACGCATCATCATCGGCGACGTACGCAACGCCGGCACCCTGCACCTGTTCAACACCGGGGTCCACTTCGCCCAGCACCCCGACGACGCCCCGGCGGCGGCCCGCGCGGCCATCGCCCGTGCGACGCTCACGGAGCCCGAGCTCGTCGTGGACGCCGAGTGGTTCACCCAGTTCGGCGAGCGGCACGGCGCAGGGGTGGTGGACATCCGCCTCAAGCCGGGCCACGCCCACAACGAACTCACCCGCCACCGCTACGAAGTCGTCCTGCACAAGGACGCGGCCGACGCGGTGGACCTGGCCGCGGTGCCGGCGCTGGTCTGGGGCCGTGAGACGGACACGCTGGCCGGCCTCGCCGAACTGTGTGCCACGCAGGACGGCCCCGTACGGGTCAGGGACATCCCCAACGCCCGTCTCACCGGTGAACTGGACCTGGCCGTGACGGCCGGGGTGGTCCCGGCCCCCGCTGCCACCGGCGCGGCGGTGGACCCGCACGAGCTGCACGAGTGGGCCGCCGAGCACGGCTGGGGTGTGCTGACGACCTGGTCCGGTACAGCGGCGGAGAGCTTCGACGCGATCGTCCTCACGGACGGCCCGTCGGCCGGGCAGGAGTTCTCCGGTGTCTTCCTGCCCTCCGGCCGCGCCGACCGGACGCTCGCCAACTCCCCGGCGGCGGCCAAGCAGATCGGCGTGCTGGTCGGCTCGCTGCGTGACTATCTGCAGGAGCGGCTGCCCGCGCACCTGGTGCCCGCCGCCGTCGTGGCGATCGCCTCGGTGCCGCTGGCCGCCAACGGCAAGCTGGACCGCCGGGCCCTGCCCGCCCCCGACTTCACCGGAGCGGCCACCGGACGGGCGGCACGCACCGCGCGGGAAGAGCTGCTGTGCGACCTGTTCGCCGAAGTCCTCGGCCTGCGGCGGGTCGGCGTCGACGACAACTTCTTCGACCTGGGCGGCCACTCGCTGCTCGCCACCAAGCTCATCAGCCGCATCCGCGCCGAACTGGGCACCGAGGTCGAGCTGCGGACGCTGTTCGACCACCCCACCGTCGCCGGTGTCGCGCTGCACCTGGACGGGAACGCCGGTGTCCGGACGGCCCTGGCACCCGTCACCGAACGGCCCGAGCGGCTGCCCCTGTCGTTCGCCCAGCAGCGGCTCTGGTTCCTGCACAAGGTCGAGGGCCCGTCGGCGACGTACAACATGCCGTTCGTCCTGCGGCTGAGCGGCGAGCTGGACGTGGCCGCGCTGGAGGCGGCCCTCAACGACGTCGTCACCCGCCACGAGTCGCTGCGTACCGTCTACCCGGAGATCGGCGGCAAGCCGTACCAGGACATCCTGGAGCCGGAGCGCGCCCGCGTCGCCCTGACCGTACAGCCGGTGCGGGACGAGGAAGCGCTGCGGGCCGCCATCGGCGCCACGGCCCGCCACACCTTCGACCTGGCACGCGAAGTGCCGGTGGCGGCACGGCTGTTCACCACCGGGCCGACCGAGTCCACGCTGGCGATGGTGATCCACCACATCGCCGCCGACGGCTGGTCCGCCGCGCCGCTGGCCCAGGACCTGGCCACCGCCTACACCGCCCGCACCCGGGGCGGGGTGCCCGTGTGGACACCGCTGCCGGTGCAGTACGCGGACTACACCCTGTGGCAGCGCGAGCTGCTCGGTGACCGCAGCGACCCGGAGAGCCTGTACAACAAGCAGTGCGCGTACTGGGCCAAGCAGCTCGCCGGACTGCCCGAGCAGGTGACCATCCCCGGCGACCGGGCGCGTCCCGCGGTCCTCGCGTACAAGGGCGACCTCCTGCAGCGCACCCTGGGGGCGGACGTCCACCAGGGTGTGAGCGAGCTGGCCCGGGCTTCGGGGGCGACGCCGTTCATGGTGTTGCAGGCGACCATGGCCGCGCTGCTGACGCGCCTCGGAGCGGGCACGGACATCGCCATCGGCAGCGGTGTCGCGGGCCGCACCGACGACAGCCTCAAGGACCTCGTCGGCCTGTTCGTCAACACCTGGGTGATGCGCACCGACACCTCGGGGAACCCGACGTTCGCCGAGCTGCTCGCACAGGTCCGCAAGTCGAGCCTGGCCGCCTACGCCCACCAGGACATCCCCTTCGAGTCCCTGGTGGAGACGCTGAACCCCAAGCGCTCCGCGTCCGTCCACCCGCTGTTCCAGATCGCCCTGGTGCTGCAGAACAACGAGGCGGCGGACTTCGAGCTGCCCGGCCTCCGGGTGCGCGAGGAGGGCGTCGGCACCGGGACGTCCCGCTACGACCTGCTGCTGAGCCTGAGCGAGACGTTCACCGACCGCACCACGCCCGCGGGCATCCACGTCGCGGCGGAGTACTCCACCGAACTGTTCGACGGCACCACGATCGAGACGCTGCTCGACCGCTGGGAGCGGATGCTGACCGCCGCGTTCACCACACCCGCGCAGCGCATCGGCCACGCCGACCTGCTCACCCCCGAGGAGCGGCGCGAGCTGCTGCTCGCCGAACAGCGGCAGACCGCGCAGAGCGTGGCGCCCGCCACGTTCCCCGACCTGTTCCGGGCCTGCCTGGAGCGGTCACCGCAGGCCCTGGCGGTGGAGTCGGCCGACGACTCCTGGACGTACGAGGAGCTGAACGCGCGGGCCAACCGCGTCGCGCACTGGCTGCGTGCCCGCGGCATCGGGCCCGAGCAGTCGGTCGGTGTGTCCCTGCCCCGCAGCGCCCACCAGGTGGCGGTGGCGCTCGGCATCCTCAAGGCGGGCGCGGCGTACCTGCCCATCGCGCTCGACTACCCGGCCGACCGCATCGCCTACATGGTCGAGGACTCCCGCCCCGCGGTGGTCTTCACCACCCGGTCCGCCGCCGACGAACTGCCCGCCGACCTGCCCGCCGACCTCGTCGCCATCGACGCCGAGGACGTCGGGCGGGCCTGGCAGGCCATGCCGGACACCGACCCGGTCACCGGTCTGGTCCCGGACCACCCGGCGTACGTCATCTACACCTCGGGCTCGTCCGGACGCCCCAAGGGCGTCTGCGTCCCGCACACCGGGCTGGCCGCCCTGAGCGTCAAGACCGCCGAGCACCTGGCCATCGACGCGGACTCCCGCGTCCTGCAGCAGGCCTCACCGAGCTTCGACGCGGCCTTCTGGGAGCTGGTGATGGCCCTGACCACGGGCGCGGCCCTCATCGTGCCCGAGCGGCAGCGCCTGGCGGGGGAGGACCTCGCGCGCACCCTGGCCGACCGCGCCGTCACCCATGTCATGGTGCCGCCCAGCGTCGCCGCCACCATGCCCGCCGAGGCCGCGAAGACCCTCACCGGGCTGCGGGTGCTGACCGTGGGCGGCGAGGCCTGCCCGCCCGGCCTGGTCGCCCAGTGGGCACCGGGGCGCAGGGTCGTCAACGCCTACGGCCCCACCGAGACCACGGTGTGCGCCGCCATCAGCACACCCCTCACCCCCGAGCGGGCCCCCATCGGCACGGCCGTCACCGACAACCGGGTGTACGTGCTCGACGAGCGGCTGCTCCCGGTCCCGCCGGGCTCCCCCGGCGAGCTGTACGTGGCGGGGCCGAGCCTGGCCCGCGGTTATGTGCACCGCCACGGCCGGACCTCGGGCGCCTTCGTGGCCGACCCCTACGGCCCGGCGGGCTCGCGCATGTACCGCACCGGTGACGTGGTGCGGCGCGGCAACGACGGGCAGCTGGAGTACCTCGGCCGCGGCGACGACCAGGTCAAGGTGCGGGGCTTCCGCATCGAACCCGGCGAGATCGAGGCGGCCCTCGCCGAGCACCACGGTGTGGCCCACGCGGTCGTCCTGACCCGCACGCTGCGCGGCAGCACCCAGCTCGTCGGCTACGTGGTACCCACCGGTGACCGCGCGGACGCGGGCGACGACTTCGACCTGACCACGGGCGTGACACCGGACGAACTGCGCAAGTTCGCCACCGGGCGGCTGCCGGAGTTCATGGTGCCTTCGGTGTTCGTCCTCATCAACGAGCTGCCGCTGACCGCCAACGGCAAGCTGGACAAGGCCGCGCTGCCCGAGCCGGAGGTCACCGGAGGCGAGTACCGGGCCCCGCGCACGGCCCAGGAGCAAGTCATCGCCGCGGCCTTCGCCGAGGTGCTCGGCGTGGAACAGGTCGGCATCGACGACGACTTCTTCGCCGTCGGCGGCGACTCCATCCGCTCCATCCAGGTGGTGTCCCGCGCCAAGGCACGCGGCGTCGAGGTCACCCCGCGGCAGATCTTCCAGCACCGCACCGTCGCCGAGCTCGCCGCGTCCCTCGACGCCGGCGACCGTGCCACGGTCGCCCTGGCGGAGCTGGAGGGCGGCGGCGTGGGCACCGCGCCCCTGCTGCCGATCGCCCGCTACATCACCGGACTCGGCGGCGGCTTCGACCGGTTCGCGATGTCGGTGGTCCTCGACCTGCCCTCGGGCATCGACCACCAGGGCCTGGTGGCGACGCTGTCCGCGGTCCTCGACCACCACGACGTACTGCGCTCGCGCCTGGTGCCGGGGACGCGGCCGGAGCTGGAGATCACCGCGCCCGGCACGGTCGACGCGGCGTCGCTCGTCCACCGCGTCCCCTGCGACGGAGCCTGGCACGAGGAAGCCTGGCGGGAGAGGGCGGCGCGCGAACTCGACGCCGCCACCAGCCAGCTGGACCCGACGGCCGGGAGCATGGCCCGCTTCGTCTGGTTCGACGCGGGCCCGGAGACGGCCGGGCGCCTGATCATCGTCCTGCACCACCTGGTGGTCGACGGGGTGTCGTGGCGGATCCTCCTGCCCGACCTGGCCCAGGCCTGGGCACAGGTCCGCGAGGGCCGCGCCCCCGAGCTCGCCCCGGTCGCCACCTCGGTACGCCAGTGGGCGCACGCCCTGGTCGACGAGGCCGGACGCCCGGAGCGGGCCGCCGAGCTGGAGCTGTGGCGCTCGGTGGTCGAAGGACCGGACCCGGTGATCGGCTCGCGGCCGCTCGACCCGGCCGCCGACCTGCGCTCCACCGTGGAGACGGTGCGGCTCGAACTGGAGGCGGCGACCACCGAGATCCTGCTCACGACGCTGCCCGCCGCGTTCCACGGCGGTGTCAACGACGGGCTGCTGACCGGTCTCGCCCTGGCGATGGCCACGTGGCGCGAGCGGCGCGGCGTGGACGAGTCCTCGCTGCTGCTGCGCCTGGAGGGCCACGGCCGCGAGGAGGCCGCGGCGCCCGGTGCGGATCTGTCGCGTACGGTCGGCTGGTTCACCAGCATGTTTCCCGTCCGCCTGGACGTGGAGGGCTTCGCCCTGGAGGAGGCGCTCGCCGGCGGCCGGTCCGCGGGCGGCGTCATCAAGGCCGTCAAGGAGCAGCTCAACGCCGTCCCCGACAAGGGCATCGGCTACGGCCTCCTGCGCTACCTCAACCCCGAGACCGCCGAGGTCCTGAAGGCCCACGGCACCGGGCAGGTCACCTTCAACTACCTGGGACGGTTCACGGCGGACACCGAGCCGCGGACGCCCGGCGCGGCCGGCTGGACGATGGCGGCGGACGCGGAGGACCTCGTCGCGGACCTGGACCCGGACATGCCCGCCCTGGCCACCCTCGAGATCAACTGCTACGCCCTCGACGGCGAGCGGGGCCCGCGGCTCAGCGCCGACATCGCCTTCCCCGCCGGTCTGCTCACCCGGGAGGAGGCGCAGGAGTTCGCGGACCTGTGGCGCACGGCCCTGGAGGGTCTGGCCCGGCACGCGGCCCGGCCCGGCGCGGGCGGCCTCACCCCGTCCGACGTGCCGCTGGTCAAGGTGGGCCAGCGCGACCTGGAGGCGTGGGAGGAGGCCTACCCCGGCCTCGCGGACGTGTGGCCGCTGACCCCCGCGCAGTCCGGCATCCTGTTCCACAGCGCGATGGCGGAGTCGTCGTTCGACGCCTACCGGATCCAGCTCGTCCTCCACCTGACCGGTGCCGTGGTCCCGGAGCGGATGCGGGTCGCGGGCCAGGCCCTCCTCGACCGGTACCCCAACATGGGCGCCGCCTTCGTGACCGGCGCGAGCGGTGAGCAGGTGCAGCTCGTCCTCGACCACGTCGAGCTGCCCTGGAAGGCCGTGGACCTGCGCTCCCTGAGCCGGGCCGAGCGGGACGAGGAACTGGAGCGGATCCTTGCCGCCGACCACGCCGAGCACTTCGACCCGGCCGCGCCGCCGATGCTCCGCATGACCCTGGTCCAGATGGACGCGGACCACTCGGAGCTGGTCCTCACCGTCAACCACGCCCTGTACGACGGCTGGTCGCTCGCGCACCTGATGCGCGACCTAATCCTCCTGTACGAGGCCGAAGGCGACGCGTCCGGGCTGCCGCGCGTACGCCCCTACCGGGACTTCCTGGCCTGGCTCGGGCGCCAGGACCACGAGGCGTCGGCCCGGGCCTGGGCCGAGGAGCTGGCGGGCGTCACGGAGCCCACCCTGCTGGCGCGTGCCACCGGCCCGGAGCAGGGCGGCGGCCTCGGGCAACTGGAGCTCCCGCTCGACGTGGAGACCTCCCGCGCCCTCTCACGCCGGGCACGCGAGCTGGGCGTCACCCTCAACACCCTGCTCCAGGGCGCCTGGGGCGTCCTGGTCGGTCAGCTGACCGGGCGGCAGGACGTGGTGTTCGGCACGACCGTCACCGGCCGGCCGCCGCAACTGGCCGGGGTCGACGACATGGTCGGCCTGTTCATCAGCAGCCTCCCGGTGCGGGTGCGCTTCTCCGCGCGGGAGACCCTGGCGCAGGTGCTCACCCGGTTGCAGGAGCACCAGACCACGCTCATGGACCACCATCACCACAGCCTCAGCGAGATCCACGAGACGGTCGGCCTGGGCACGCTGTACGACTCGATGGTGCTCCTGGAGTCGTTCCCGATCGACCGCGAAGGACTCACCCGGGCGCACACGTCGGCCGGGGTCGCCGTCACCGGCATCCGCATGCTCAGCGGCACCCACTACCCGTTGATGCTGGCCGGCACCGCCGACCCGCACCTGCGGCTCGGGCTGCAGTACCAGGACACCAAGTTCACCGCCCACGAGATCGAGCGCATCGCCGCCCGCCTCGGCCGCGTACTCGAACAGCTCGCGGCCGATCCGCACACCCCCATCACCCGTCTCGACATCCTCGACGCGGCGGAACGCGATCTGGTCCTGCGGACGTTCAACGACACGGCGTGCGAGCTGCCCGAGCGGACCGTCACCCAGCTCGTCGAGGAGCAGGCCGCCCGGCGGCCGGAGGCCACCGCGGTCGTCCACGAGGGCGAGCGGCTCACCTACGGCGAGCTGAACGAGCGGGCCAACCGGCTCGCCCGCCACCTCGCCGGGCGGGGCACCGGCCCCGACGACACGGTCGCCGTGGTCCTGCCGCGCACCCCCGAACTGGTCGTGGCGCTGCTCGCCGTCCTCAAGGCCGGAGCCGCCTACGTCCCCATCGACCCGGGCTACCCGAGCACCCGCCTGCGGCACATCCTCGACACGGCCGGGCCCCGGCTGATCCTCACCGACACCACCGCGGCCGATGCGCTCCCCGAGCCGGACACCGAGCTGCTGCACCTGGACCGGACGGATGTGTCGGGCCACCCCGGCACCGACCTGGACGACGGCGACCGGACCCGGCCGCTGCGCCTGGACCACCTCGTCTACCAGGTGTACACCTCGGGCTCGACGGGCCTGCCCAAGGGCGTGGGTCTGACCCACGCCAACCTGGTCAACGCCCTGCACGGCATGGTCGACGAGGTCGGCCTCGCGGCGGGCCCGAAGATGCTGGCGAGCACCTCGATCGGCTTCGACGTGGCCAGCTTCGAGCTGCTGTTCACCCTCACCCGCGGCGGCAGCGTGGAACTGGTCCGCGACGTCCTGGCCCTGGCCGAGCGCGACCACTGGGACCTGGACGTGATCAGCTCGGTGCCCTCGGCCTTCGCCGAACTCGTCGACCAGCTCGGCGAGCGCGTCACGCCCAAGGCCCTGCTCTTCGCCGGTGAGGCCCTCACCCCGGCGCTGGTGGACCGCGTCCGCGCCCAGTGGCCCGAGGCCCGCATCGTCAACTGCTACGGGCCCAGCGAGGCGTTCTACGCCACCTCCCACGTCCTGGACGGCGACGCCTCCTACGCGGCGGGCGTACCGATCGGACGACCGCTGAACAACCTGCGCGGCTACGTCCTGAACCCCGCCCTGACCCCGGTCGCCCACGGCGCGGTCGGCGAGCTGTACCTGGCCGGCGCGGGCGTGGGCCGCGGCTACCACGGGCGCCCGGCGCAGACCGCCGAGCGCTACCTGGCCGACCCGTTCGGCCCCGCGGGCGGCCGCATGTACCGCACCGGCGACCTGGCCCGCTGGACCGCCGACGGGCACCTGGAATACCTCGGCCGTGCCGACTCCCAGGTCAAGATCCGCGGCTTCCGCATCGAACCGGGCGAGGTCGAGGCCGCGGTGGCCGCGCACCCCGAGGTCGCCCAGGCCGCGGTCGTCGCCCGCGGCAGCGCGGGCAGCAAGCAGCTCGTCGCCTACGTCGTCCCGGCGGACAGCGGCGAACCGTCCACCGCCGGGCTGCGCGCCTTCGTGTCCGAGCGGCTGCCGGAGTACATGGTGCCCGCCGCGTTCGTCACCCTGGAGCGGCTCCCGCTGTCCCCCAACGGCAAGCTCGACCACAAGGCGCTGCCCGCGCCGCAAGTCACCGCCGCGGCGGCCTACCGGGCACCGCGCACCCCGCAGGAGGAAGTCCTCGCGGGCCTGTTCGCCGACGTCCTCGGCATCGACAAGGTCGGCGTCGACGACAACTTCTTCGACCTCGGCGGCCATTCGCTGCGCGCCACCCGCCTGGTCGGCCGCATCCGCACGGTCCTCATGGTCGACGTGCCGATGCGGGTCGTGTTCCAGTCACCCACCGTCGCGGGCCTCGCCGCCCACCTGAACGGCGGCGACGCGGCCACCGACCACACCGATCCGTTCGGCGTGGTGCTGCCGCTGAAGACGGGCGGCGACAAGGCGCCGGTCTGGTTCATCCACCCCGGTATCGGCCTGTGCTGGTCGTACCTGGGCATGGCGACGCAGCTCGGCGACCGCCCGGTGTACGGCATCCAGGCCCGCGGCTACGACGGCACACCGCTGCCGGAGAGCTTCGAGGCGATGGTCGAGGACTACGTGGAACAGATCCTCACCGTCCAGCCGGAGGGCCCGTACCACTTCGTCGGCCACTCCATGGGCGGCACCCTGTCCCACGCCGTCGCCGCCGAACTCCAACAGCGCGGCCACGACGTGCCGTTGGTCGCCGTCCTGGACGCCGCGCCCAGCACCACGTTCGCCCAGCAGAACGTGGTCCTCGACCCGTCGCAGGCCCGGGAGTTCCTCCAGGGCTACCTCCCGGGCGGCCAGGACGACACCGACCGCCGGGCCCTCATCACGAACGGCACGACCCTCATGGTCGAACACGTACGGCTCGTCCGCGCGTACGCCCAGCCCGTCTACCGGGGCGACGTCGTGTTCTTCAACGCCACGCTCAGCCCGGAGGCGTCGGCCGACCACTGGAAGCCGTACGTGCGCGGCACCGTGCGGACGTACGACATCGACGCCACCCACTTCGGCATGGTGTCGCCGCAGCACGCGGACGACATCTGCGCGATCATCAACCGCTGTCTCGACGCCCAGGAGCCACGGTGAGCACGAACCCGGTGGACGACGCGGGTGGCGGCCTCCGCCGCCGACCCGCGTGTCCCCGTTCGGGTCGGCCGGTGCACACACCGGCCGGCCGGGGCCGCCACCTCGCGGCCCCGACTCCTGCGATCCGAGGAACTCCCGAGGAACTCCGGGGCACGTCCCAGGAGTTCCAGGAGGCCTCAAGGAAGAGAGAAGCATCGTGGCGGAACAGATCTCCAGGCTGACGAACGCGGCCGTGAGCAACCCCGCGGAGTACGGGCCCCTGCGCGAGCAGGGCCCCGTCTTCCAGACGGTCATCGACGGTGTCGAGCTTCCGGTCTGGTTCATCTCTGATTACGAGGAGTGCAGGGAGGCACTCAACGACCCGCGCTTCATCCGTGACGTGACCAAGGTGCCGGGAAGGGAAGGGCCCGGCCTCGCGGAGCAGATGCTCGGGGGCGCCGGTCTGCCCGAGGAGTACTTCAAGTACTTCGGCAACCTCAGCCTCTCCGACGGCGAGGAGCACACCCGGATGCGCAACGCGGTGGGCCGCGCCTTCACCGCCCGCCGCGTCAACGCGCTGCGGCCGAGCCTGGAGAGGACGACCTCGGACCTCTACGCCGCCCTGTCGGCGAAGAAGGAGGCCGACCTGGTCGCGGAGCTCGGCTACCCGATCGCCACGGCCGCCATCTGCGGGCTCATGGGCATCGAGGAAGCCGACCGGCCGCAGCTCCAGAGCTGGATCCTGGAGCTGCTCTCATACAACCCCGAGCAGTTCGTCCCGGCCGTCCGCGGCATCGTGGAGTACTACCAGGACCTGATCGCGCGCCGCCGCGCCGAGCCCACCGACGACCTGGTCTCGGAGCTGCTCAAGCCGGGCGGCACGGACCAGGACCTGCTGGCCGAGGACGCGATCATCTCGATCTTCATGCTCCTGACCAGCACGGGCATCGCGCCGCCCGCGCACTTCCTCGGCCAGGCGGTCCTCACCCTGCTCACCCACCCCGACGAACTCGCCACGCTGCGCGCCCGGCCGGAGCTGCTGGCCAAGCGCGCGGTCCCGGAACTGCTCCGCTACACCACCTCCGCACCGACCGGAGGCCCGCTGCACGCGGGCGAGGACTTCGAGTTCCACGGCTGCCCCGTCAAGCGGGGGGACGTCGTCGTCCCCTCACTGATCGGCAGCAACCACGACCCGAAGCAGTTCAGCGACCCCCAGCGGCTCGACCTCGCCCGCGACCTGGGGCCCGGCATCGGACACCTGGCATTCGGCAGCGGCGCGCACTACTGCACCGGCGCGTCCCTCGCCCAGTTGGAGACGGAGGTCGTCGTCGACACGTTCCTGCTCAAGAACCGGACGGTGGAGCTCGCGGTCGAACCCGATCAGCTCCCGTACGTCGACATTCCGGGCAAGGGCACCGCGCTCGCCGCCCTGCCGGTGCGCTTCTGACACCACCGACGGCACGCACGCCCTCACGCCCCGCAGAAGGCGAGGCCGTCCGGACTCCGCACCACGGGTCCGGGCGGCCTCGCCGCCGTTCCGGCGCCGTGGGCGGCCACCGGCGACGCGCCGGGAACACCACGAAGCTCCCCGCCCCACGGGCCCCCTGCCGAGGTCACCGTGTCGCGAGGAGCTTCGTGCGCCGGTCCGCGCCCTGCTACGCGGCCGCGAGCAGGTCGAGCAGCTCGGGCGTGACGAACTCGTCCGACGGACAGGCCCCCGACATCGCCGAGAAGTAGCGATCGGTGAGTTCGGCGCTGCCCGCGATGACCCGGAGCAACGCGAGCTGGTGCTTGCCGGCCGCCAGCCCGGCGGTGGTCAGGGTGTGGCGGTAGTCGGCGGTGAGCATCGCGTCGCGCTGCGCGTGGAACCCCCGCAGCGCGTCGTCGAGCCGCCGCGGGTCGTGCAGCCCGTCGCCCACGCGGTCGACGAGCAACTGCACCTGGCGGAAGGCGTCCGTGATGCCCCGCGCCGTGATGGAGTCCTTGTGGTGCCCGGCGTCCCCCACCAGCACCCACCCCGGGCCGCTCGCCCTGCGGAAGAAGTTCCGCTGGTCGCCCGTGCCGTGCAGGCGCTCCAGCCTGCGGCCGCCGGCCATCTGCTCGCGCAGCTCCGGGGCGATGGCCCCGACGGCACCGAGCAGCTCCCCGAGCGCGTCCGCCCGCACCTCCTTGAAGCGGTGCTGGGGGAAGTACGCGCCGACCAGCGTCGCGCCGCCGTGGGTCGGGATGGTCCCCACCCAGCTCCCCGGCGCCTCGTACAGCCGGAACCGCCGCGGCAGGTCCGACCAGTACGTGTAGTAGGCGCACGTCAGCTTCGGGTCCTCGACCTCGACCGGCGCGCCGGCCTTGGCGGCCACCGTGGAGCGCATGCCGTCCGCGCCGACGACCAGGGCGGCGCGCACCGTGTACTCGGTGCGGCCCGTGCGCACCCGGACCCCGGTCACCCGGTCGCCGTCGAACGTCAGGTCGAGCACGGTGGAGTCCTCGCGGAACTCGGCGCCCGCGGCGACCGCGGCCCGCGCCAGGACCGCGTCGAGGAGGTGCCGCCGGGGGGCGTACGCGGCCCGCTCCCCGTCGACCGCCCAGGAGCAGCCCTCCAGGTGGATGTCCGCCACGCGGTAGCTGGCCCGGTCGATGGGCGGGCACCCGGTGGCGACCACGTCGGGAAGCACGTTCCACCGCTTGAGCAGGGCGACCCCGGGCTGGTGGATGAGCAGGGTGGAGAGCGTGTCCCGGGGGAAGCGCGCGCGTTCCAGGAGCAGGACCCGGTAGCCGGCCCGCGCGAGGAGCATGGCGGTGGGGGAGCCGGCGACGCGGGCGCCCACCACGACGACGTCGTACGAGTCGTTCATCGAGGACCTCCAGCGGTACGGGGACGGCGGCGGCGCTCGTGTCCGGCGGCGTCGTACGGAGCCGTGTACGTGTCGAGGAGCCGCGGGCGGCGCCGGGGGCCCGGCCCGGGCCTCACGACCGGTCCCCCCTGTCCATCCGGCGCAGCGCGGGCTTGGTGGACTTGGCGGCCTTCTTGACCACCTCCGCCAGGTCGACGATGGTGGCGGACTCGAAGATGGACCGGATCGCCACGGTGACGCCGAGTTCCTTGCGGATACGGCTGCTGAGCCGGGTCGCCATCAGCGACGTGCCGCCCAGGGCGAAGAAGCCGTCGTCGATGCCGATGTCGTCGACCTCAAGCACCTCCGCGAACAGCGCGCACAGCACCTCCTCCTGCCGGTCGCGCGGCTCGCGGTGGACGTGCTCCGCCCGCTCCGCCGAGGCCAGCGCGGACACGTCGACCCTGCCGTTCGGCAGCCGGGGCAGGTAGGTCAGCGGCACGACCGCGTCCGGGAGCATGCAGCGCGGCAGCCGGGAGGCGGCGAAGGCGGCCAGCTCCTCGGTGTCCACACCGGCGCCCGCCACGTACGCGCTCAGGTGCGGCACACCGTCCTCGGCCCCCGCCACGACGGCGACGTCGGTCACCTCCGGGTGCTCGGCCAGGACCGCCTCGATCGCGGGCGGACTGATCCGTACGCCGCGGACGGTGACCTGTCCGTCGGCGCGGCCGACGGGCTCCAGGCCGCCGTCGTGGCCGAGGCGCACCAGTTCACCGGTGCGGACCATGCGCGACGCGCCCGGGCCGAAGGGGTCGGGGACGAACCACGCCGCCGTGGTCCCGGGCCGGTCGAGGTAGCCGAGCCCGAGTGCCGGACCGGCCACGTACAGCTCGCCGACGGCACCCGGCGGTGCGGGCTGGAGCGTGTTGTCGAGCACGTGGAACCGCGTGCCCGGCGACGGCGTACCCACGGCCGCCTGTGCGGGGGACAGGGGCCAGGAGGCACCCACGGGGCCGTACTCCGGTGCGGCGTGGACGGTCGTGCCCTTCTCCAGGTCACCCGGCACACCGGCGTCGGCGCGCACCTCGGCGGCGGCGAACTCGACGCCGCCCCCGGCACACACCGCGCCGAGCACGTCGACCAGCCACGACCCGAAGTCGCCGGTGCGGTCCAGGAGCAGCCTGGCCTCCGCCGCGGCGTACGCGACGCGCGCGGCCAGGGCCTCGTGGCTGACCGCGACGGTCCTGCGGCCGTCCGCATGCCCCCACGCGGGCAGCAGCGCGGCGACGTCCATCGGGCGCACCGCCTGCAGCGCGCCCGCTCCCGTGCCCGGCGCGGGCAGGCCGGTGACCACGAGGTCCGCGTCGTCGTCCGGGGCCACCAGACAGCCGCCCGTACGCTGCGCCGCGACCAGTGCCACCACGGCGTCCGGCGGGGACGGCAGGCGGACGGACACCGTGGTCCCCGGCGCGACACCGCGCCCGGCCCACGCCCGCGCCACCTCCGTGGCCCTGCGGTCGAGGTCCCGGTAGGTGAGCGCGTGCCCGTCGCCCCGCACCGCCACGGCGTCCGGTGTCCGCTGCGCCCGTGCGGCCAGCAGCGCGGACACCGTCTGCCCGGCGGGCGCCGCTTCCTCGGCGGCCGGGGCGGTCCGCTCCGACGCCAGGAGGGCGTCCACCGCGCCGACGCGCAGGTCCGGGTCGTGCGCGAGCTGGCGCAGGATCCGGGTGAACCGGGCCGCGACACCGGCCGCCTCCTCCCGGCCGAAGACGTCCCGCCGGTACTGCACGCAGGGGCGCAGCGGGCTGTCGGGCTCGGCGAACACCATGAGGGCCAGGGGGTAGTGGCTCACCGTGAAGGAGCGGATCCCCACCACCTGCAGCCCGGCCGCGCGGCCCGCGGTGGCGATGCCGGTCCGGTCGAGCGGGAAGGACTGGAAGCCGACCACCGTGTCGAACAGCGCCGTCACGCCGGACGCCTGGTGCAGCTCGCTCAGTCCGTGGTGGTGGTGGTCGAGCAGCACGGCCTGCCGGCGTTGCAGGTCGACGACCAGGTCGCCGAGCGCCCGGGAGGGGGCGCAGTCCAGGCGGACCGGCACCGTGTTGAGCAGCATGCCCACGATCGCGTCCACGCCGGGCACCGCGGGCGGCCGCCCGGAGACGACGGCCCCGAACAGGACGTCCCGCCGCCCCGTCAGCCGCGAGAGCAGGACCGCCCACGCCGTCTGGACGAGGGTGTTCACCGTGACCCCGAGCCGCGCGGCGCACGCGGCGACCGCCTCGGACTCCGCCGCGGAGAGCGCCGCGTCCACCTGCCCGATGCCCTCGCCGCCGTCGGTCCCGCGCCCGCCGGCGACGAGCGTCGGCCCGTCGACGCCGTCGAGTTCGCGCGCCCACACGGCCGCCGACTCCGCCGGGTTCTGCTCGGCGCGCCACTGGAGGAAGTCCCGCTGGGTGCGTGCCCGCGGCAGGTCCGCGGAGCGGGACCCGTAGTGCAGCAGCAACTCCCGTACGATCAGCGGGACCGACCAGCCGTCGACGACCGCGTGGTGCGCGGTCAGGACGAGGTCCGCCACGTCGGGCGCGCCGCGGACGAGCGTCATGCGCAGCATCGGGGGAACCACCGGGTCGAAGTGTTCCCGCAGGTCGTCGGCGAGCAGTCGCTCGAACGCGGTCGCGCGCGCGGCCTCGTCCAGGTCACGGAGGTCGACCACGCGCCACGGCAGCTCGGCGTCGGCGAGGACGAGCTGGGCCGTCTCCCCGCGCTCGTCGGGGGCGAAGACCGACCGGAGGCCCGCGTGCCGTGACAGCAGCCGCTGCCCGGCCGCGCGCATCCGCGCCGCGTCGAGCGGTCCGAGCAGTCGCAGGACGTACTGCACCTGGTAGGCGTCGAAACCGGAGTCGACGGTCATGCTGTGGAACAGCAGGCCCGACTGCAGCGGCGTGAGCGGCCAGACGTCGACGAGGTCCGGGTGCCGCTCGGCCCAGCCGTCCAGGTCGGCCTGCGTGACCGGCACCAGCGGTACGTCGGAGGGCGTCAGCCCGTGGACCCCCGGGACGGCCGCGCGGCGGGCCAGTCCCGCCAGCGCGGTGCACCACAGGTCCGCCAGTTCCTCGACCTCGTGACGGGCCAGCACGCCCGAGGGCGCGGCGAACACCGCACGCAGTTGCGGCCCTTCCTCCGTGTCGACGAGGCTCGCGTTGATGTCCAGCTCCGCGGGCGCGGGCATCCTCGGGTCCTGGCCGCTGTCCAGGTGCGCGAGCAGGGGCACGTCGACGCGGCTCCAGGAGCCGGTGCCGGCCGGGGCGAAGCGCCCCAGGTAGTTGAAGCCCACCTGCGCCATCGGATACCCGTCGAGCACGGCCGCGGTGTCGTCGTTGAGGTGGCGGAGCAGCCCGTACCCGATGCCCCGGTCGGGCACCGCCCGCAGGCGCTGCTTGGCCAGCATGACGGCGCGGCCCGCGGCCGGGCCGCCGGCGAGCGCGTCGGTGACGTCGACGCCGTCGAGGTCGAGCCGGAGCGGGTACACGGTGGTGAACCACCCCACCGTCCGCGACAGATCGGCCCCCGGGGCCGCGCTCTCCTCCCGGCCGTGCCCCTCCATCCGGATCAGCACGGACGACTCGGCGTCGCCCCGGGCGCGCCGCCGCGCGGTCAGCGCCAGGGCCAGCGCGGCGAGCAGACCGTCGAGGACCTCCCCGCGGAACACCGCCGGCACGGTGGTCAGCAGCGCCTCGGTGACCGGCACCGGCACGGTCACCGGGACCTCGGCCACGGTGGCGACCACGTCGACCGACGGGTCGAGGCGGCGTGCGCCGAGCAGGGGGTCGGGACCGGCCAGGATCGACCGCCACAGCGGCAGTTCGGCCAGCCGTCGCGGGGAGCGCGCCTCCTCGGCCAGCGCGTGGGCCCAGGTGCGCATCGAGGTCCGCACCTCCGGCAACCGCGGTGTGCGCCCGTCGCGGACGGCGGCCCACGCGTCGGCGAGGTCGGACTGCAGGATGCGCCAGGACACGCCGTCCACGACGAGGTGGTGCAGCACCACGAGCAGGGTCCCCGGCCGGCCGTCGAACCAGACGAAGCGGGCGAGCGCCCCGGAGGCCGGATCCAGGCTCGCGGTCGCCCGGTCCAGGTGCCCTGCGACGGCCCGCTGCCACTCCGGGCCGGCCTCCTCGGCGCCCTCGACCCGGTCGACGGCGGGCGCGACCGTACCGGGAGGCGCCACCACGACCTCGTCCCCCACCAGGCGCGCCCGCAACATGTCGTGCCGGTCGAGGACCGCCAGCAGGGTCTGCTCCAGGCCCGCTTCGTCGATCCCGTCCGGCAGGGACACGACCATCGCCTGCGCGAAGCGGTCGAAGCCCGGACCCCAGTCCCGGATCCACCGGGCGACCGGCAGCATCGGCATCGGCCCGACGCCGCCGCCCTCGAGCTCCGCCAGCACCTCGACCGACGCCGCCGACCGCGTCGCCGCGAGCTCCGCGAGGGCGGCCACCGTCCGCCGCTCGAAGACGTCCTGGGCACTGAGGTGGACACCGCGCTCCCGCAGGCGCGAGACGACCTGGATCGACTGGATGCTGTCGCCGCCGATCACGAAGAAGTCGTCGTCGACACCGACCTCGTCGAGCCCGAGCACCTCGGCGAACTGCCGCGCCAGCGCCGCTTCCGTCTCGTCCCGCGGCGCCTGGTAGGCACGCAGCCGCAGCCGGGGCGCGGGCAGCGCCGCGAGGTCGGGCTTGCCGTTGGGGGTGAGCGGGATCCGCTCCAGCGGCACGAACGCCGCCGGGACCATCGCGGCGGGCAGGTGCCGTGCCGCGAACGCGCGGAGGTCACCGACCGAGAACGACGGCTCCAGCGCGAGGGAGCCGTAGGAGTCGCTCGCCACGCCGCTCTCCCGCTCCCCGCGCTCCTTCGGTACCACGTACGCGACGAGCTGCTTGCTGGACCGCGTGTCGCGCGCGACGACCACGGCGTCCGCGACGCCGGGGTGCGCGGCGAGGACGGCCGCCACCTCATGGGTCTCGATGCGTACGCCGTGGATCTTGACCTGGGTGTCGGCCCGCCCGTGGAAGGCGAACGTGCCGTCGGCAGCCCGGGCCGCCAGGTCACCGGTGCGGTACATCCGGGCACCGGGCGGCCCCGACACGTCCGGGACGAACCGGGCCGCGGTCTCGCCCGGGTTGCCCAGGTAGCCGCGGGCCAACAGGGGGCCCGACACGTACAGTTCGCCCACGGTGTCCGGCGGGGCCGGGCGCAGCGCGGCGTCCAGGACCTGGACCCGCGCGCCCTCGACGGCGCGGCCGATGGTCGGCGCCCGGCCGTCGGCGACCAGCGGCGCGCTCATGGTGGCGCACACGGTGGTCTCGGTCGGACCGTAGGCGTTGATCATGTTCCGGTCGCCGGCCCAGGCCTCGACGAGGTTCGGTGTGGTCACGTCCCCGGCGACCACCAGGCACTCGACGCCGGGCATCGCGTCGGTGGGAAGCGTGGCCAGCACGGGCGGCGGCAGCGTCACATGGGTGACCCGCCGCGACGTCAGGGTCCCGGCGAGCGGCCGGCCGGGGGCGAGGTCGGCGTCGTCGGCCAGCACCAGCGTCGCGCCGCAGAGCAGGGCCATGCACAGCTCCCACACCGAGGCGTCGAACCCAGGCGAGGCGAACTGCAGCACCCGGCTGCCCGGGGTGACGCCGAGCCGGGTGGCGTGCGCGGCGGCCAGGCCGGCGAGCCCGCTGTGCGTGACCACCACGCCCTTGGGCCGGCCGGTGGACCCCGAGGTGTAGATGACGTAGGCGCTCTGCGCGGCCCTGGGGAACGCCGGCACCGGGGCGTTCCCGTCGAGCTCCTCGGGGCGGAGGACCGGTACCGTCACACCGGGCAGTTCGGCGGTGGTGGACGCGTCCGCCACCAGGAGCGCGCAACCGGATGTGTCGACCATGTAGGCGAGGCGCTCGGCCGGGTGCGCGGTGTCCAGCGGAAGGTACGCCGCCCCCGCGCGGACCACCCCGAGCAGGACGGTCACCCACTCCACCGATCTGCGCAGCGCGACCGCGACGACGGATTCGGCCCGCACCCCGGCGGCGAGCAGCCCGCGCGCCACCTGCTCGGCCCGCTCGTCCAGCTCCCGGTAGGTCAACGACACGGCGCCGTCCTCCACGGCCACCGCGTCGGGCGACGTCGTCACCCAGTGGTCGAACAACTCCGGCAGAGATCGTGCGCCACCCTCAGCGCCTGAGCCCCGTCGTGCCACGTTCCGTCCCCCCACGGTTCCTCCTCACATGATTCCGTACGGCAATCTCCGAGAGCTCGAAGCAGTGCAAGGCGACTGCCACATCCTTTATCCGGCGTCTGAACACAACTGCCCGGGTGCTCGGACTGTCAAGAAGTGCATCCCGCGACTTCCAATGGTCCACTGTTGGCCGTGCGGAGCTTGCCGGACGTCCTGTTGCCGGGACATTCGACGGTACGCTCTGCTGATGAATCCGCGGGGAGGCGGAGGGCGCACCCGAACGGAATTTCTCGATCCACATCGGGGTGCGCCGGGCGGAATTATCTGATCCGTATCGGGGCGCACTGCGCCCGCCCATTCGGTTATACCGCAGCTCACCGACTACGGGAGTACGGCAATGGCAGCGAAGAAACACCGTTCGGGCACATCGGTGATCACCGATATGTTCCCGAAAGCACGCGTCGAGTTCGTCCACGGCGACACGATGACGATCACACTGTGGGAATTCGATCAGGGCGGCGACGTGCCGTCCCACCAGCACCCGCACGAGCAGATCGTGCACTGCCTCGAGGGCACGTTCGAGGTCACGGTCGACGGCGAGGTCGTCGTGCTCGGCCCGGGTGAATCGGTGGTCATCCCCTCCGGCGTCGAACACGCGGCACACGCGCGGACCGCCGCCCGGGGAATCGACGTCTTCCATCCGGTACGCGAGGATTACCGGCGCTGAAATGAAGGGAACGCCCGTGTCCAGTAACGACCGCCACCTCACGGTCCACACGTTGGGGCCGTCAGGAACGAACTGCGAAGCGGCCGCACATCACTACCTGGAACAACGCAACTACAAGCAGGGCGGCGTCGTTCTCTACGACACGCTCGAAAGCGCGGTCGACGGTGTTATGGCCGACCCTTACGACAGCGTGCTGCTCGGCTGCGTCGTCTATCCGAAGCTGAACGAGATCGTCTTCCGGAACCTCAAGTCGATGTCGCTGCACGAATGCTTCATGATGCCGACCCACCGCATGGTGCTCGCCGGACGTGATCGAATTCCGGTACGGAAAGTACTGAGCCACCCCGCGCCCGTCGGCCTCATCGAGGACCGCGGTTACGACATCCGGCTCGTGACGAGCAACGCCGCGGCCGCGGTGGAGTGCGCCGCCGGCGGGGCGGACGCGTGCATCACGACCGCTGTCGCCGCCGAGGCGAACGGCCTGGATCTCCTCGAGGACTTCGGCCCGGTGCACATGGGCTTCAGCATCCACGTGCCCCACGGGACCACGCTGTGACCGCGGGCACCGACGTCCGGCGCACCGGCCCCGGGGCACCGCTCGAGGAGACGTACGACCTGGTCGCGGCAGCGGTGCGGGAGCACGGCATCGCCACACCGACGATCGCGGACGTGCTCGACGCGCTGGGCGTCACCAACCGCGCACTGGACGCGCGACTGCACCGCGTGTCGGCCCAGGACGGGATGTTCTTCGGCGCCGCGTACACCGTCAGCTGGGTTCCGGTACGCAAGGGCCCCAGCATCGTCGCCGCCTCCCCGAGCACCTGGCGAGAGGTCCGCGACTTCCTGGTGCCCCAGGTCGTCGACGGGCAGGGGATGGTCTACGTCGCGGGCTCCGGGCCGCTGGTCACCGACGCCGCCCTCGCGGGCGGGCTGTCCACGACCTACCTGCTGGAGCAACTGCGGTTCGAGGGACTCGTGCTGGGCGGCGCCATCCGCGACCGGGACGTCGTCGAGCAGAGCACCCGTCCGGTCGTCGCGAGCAACTTCGTCCCGACCGACACCCAGGGCGCGTACCGCGTCGAGTCGGCCGGCGACACCTGTCTGGTCGGCCACGTGCCGGTGCACACCGGCGACTGGGTGTTCTCCGACGGCAACGGCACGGTGGTGGTCCCGGCGGCACGGCTGCGGGAGGTACTGACCGCGGCCGGAGCCACCGGACGCACCGAGCGCGACGTCCTGCGGCGCATCAGGGCCGGCGAACGACTCCCGAACCTCATCGACGAGGTCGGCACCATCTAGACCCCACACCCGGGAAGGAGGCCGCCATGCGCGCGGTCGCGGTACACCGACACGGCGGTCCGGAGGTACTCACACCCACCGAGTGGGCCACCCCGGCCGTGGGGCCCGGCGACGTACTCGTCGACGTCGCCGCCATCGGTGTCAACTACCACGAAACCTACGAACGCTCCGGCCTGTACCCACGCGAACTGCCGTACGTCCCCGGACGGGAGCTGGCGGGCACCGTGGCCGCCGTCGGCGAGCAGGTCACCGGCCTCGCCGTCGGCGACCTGGTGGCCACGGCCGACGTGCCGGCGCCCGGCGCCTACGCCGAACACGTGGCGCTGCCCGCCGACCGCGTGGTCCGGGTGCCCGACGGAGTGAGCGCCGAACAGGCCGCGGCAGTGCTGCTGCAAGGGCTCACGGCGCATGTGCTCACCCAGGACAGCCACCCCGTACGGCCGGGGGAGACGGCCCTGGTACACGCCGCGGCCGGCGGTGTCGGGCTGCTGCTCACCCAGGTGCTGCGGACCCACGGCGTCCGCGTCATCGGGACCGTCTCCACCGCGGCGAAGGAGGAAGCGGCACGACGGGCGGGGGCGGACGAGGTCATCCGCTACACGGAGGTCGACTTCGCCACCGAGGTCGCCAGGCTCACCGGCGGCGACGGCGTGGACGTCGTCTACGACGCGGTCGGGCGGACGACCTTCGAGGGAAGCATCGCCTCGCTGCGCCCCCGCGGCTCCTTCGTCCTCTACGGACAGTCCAGCGGCAAGATACCGCCCATCGACCTGAGCACCGGCGTACGCGGCTCGGTCAAGCTGACCCGCCCCTACCTGCCGGACTTCATCCCGACCCGCGACGAGCTGCGGACGCGCGGCACCGCGGTGTTCTCCTGGATCCTCCGGGACAGCGTCGACGTCCACATCGGACGGATCTACCCGCTGGCCGACGCCCGCACCGCACAGGCGGACCTCCAGCAGCGCCGCACCATCGGAAAGCTGCTGCTCACACCCTGACCTTGAACCACATATCCGTACCACCCATGGCCACCGCACCACACGAGGGGGAGCAAGGCGTGTTGGAACCACGGACCGAAGCCTTCACCGACCTGGACATCCACCTGTCCATCGGACAAGCGCGAACCGACATCGACGAACTGGACCTCGGCATCATCAGACTGCTGCGCATGCGCCGCGCCGTGTCCCAGCGCATCCAGCAGACCCGCCTGCGGGCGGACGGACCGGGAACCGACCCCGGCCGGGAGAACGACATCGCGCGGGTGTACCGCTCCCACTTCGGGGACAGCGGCGACGACGTCGCGGCCGCCGTCCTCCGGGCCTGCCGATCATGACAGCCCTGACGAACACCGCCCCGAGCGGTGCCGACGTCCTCCTCACGCCCGTGGAACACCAGCAGCCGCACTGGCCCGACCCCGACCAACTGGCCGACGTCGTCAGCACGTTGGACGACCTGCCCGCACTGGTGCGACCGGAGGACTGCGACGCACTCCGGACGCGCCTGGCCGCCGTGGCCCGCGGTGAGGCCTTCCTGCTCCAGGGCGGCGACTGCGCGGAACTGTTCGCCTCCCCGCTGATAGAGCCGACACGGAACAAGCTCCGCTGCCTCGCGGACATGGCCTCGGTGCTGCGCTCCGGCTCCGGGCTGCCGTGCCACACCGTCGGCAGGCTCGCCGGGCAGTACGCGAAGCCGCGCTCGTCGGGCGCCGAGACCAGGGGCGACCGCGCCCTGCCCGTCTACCGGGGCGACGCGGTGAACGACCTGCGCTTCGACCCCGAGGCCCGTACCCCGGACCCGCGGCGCCTGCTGGCCGCGTACCGGGCCGCGAACCGCGTCCTGTCCGACATCCGGCGGCTCCGCGCCCGGGGCCGGGCGCTCTTCGCCGACCTCGGTGGCGACTTCTTCACCAGCCACGAAGCGCTCCTGTTGCCGTACGAGACCGCGCTCACCCGGAACGACCCGTCCTCCGGGCAGTCCTACGGCCTCTCCGGCCACCTGCTGTGGATCGGCGAGCGGACGCGCCGGCCCGACGGGCCGCACGTCGCCATGATGGCGGGCATACGCAACCCCGTCGCGGTCAAGGTCGGGCCGACCACGACCCGCGCGGACATCGCGGAACTGGTCGAACTGCTCGACCCGCGCCGCGAGCCGGGCCGGCTGACGTTCATCGCCCGCCTCGGCGCGAACGCGGTGCACGACCTGCTGCCCCCGCTCGTCGACGAGGCGCTCGACCGGGGCTCCCCGGCGGTCTGGGTGTGCGACCCCATGCACGGCAACACCCGCACGACCGCGGACGGCATCAAGACGCGCCGCTTCGAGGCGATCTGGGCGGAGGTGCGGGGGTTCGTCGAGGTCCACCGGGCGCTGGGTACCCACCCCGGCGGCCTGCACCTGGAGCTGACCAGCCGCGACGTCACCGAGTGCACCGACGAGTACGCTCCAGTACGCGAACGGGACCTGGCCCGCAGGTACGAGTCGGCCTGCGACCCGCGCCTCAACGGTGACCAGGCGCTGGAGCTGGCCCGGCTGACCGCGCCACTGCTCAGGCCGGGCGTCCGCAGTGGAGGGCTCTCGCGGGCCGCCACCGCGCTCGGCTGAGCCTCCGCGCGGCACGTGGACACCCGCAGAACCTGCGGGTGTCCAGCGATGCCCAGAGGTACGTGGAGAAGCTCCGCGACATCCAGTGAGGAGATGCTCCGCGACATCCACGGAAAAAAAGGACGCTGCACGGGCGACCCGCCCGTGCAGCGTCCTCGTCGGTACGGCAGTGGTGCTACGCCTCCAACAGGGTCCGGCCCACGAACCCCGGGACGTCGTTGCCCTCCTCGTTCAGATAGAAGTGACCGCCGGGGAAGATCTCGGTCGTGAACGCCGCCGAGGTGTACTCGCTCCACCCCTTCACGGTCTCCAGCGGAGCCCGCCAGTCGGACTCCCCGACGAGCCCGGTGATCGGGCTCTCCAACGCGGGCGCCGTGGTGACGCGGTGCCGCTCCCAGAGCTGGAAGTCGGCGAGCACGACCGGCACCAGCGCGTCCATGACCTCCTGGTCCGCGCTCACTTCCTCGTCGAACCCCCCGAGGCTGAGCACGGCGGCGTGGAACTCCCGCTCCGGCAGGTCGTGCAGCTTGGGCCCGGCCCAGATCACCTCGGGAGTGGACTGGGCGGACACGAACAGCCGGTCCGGACGGGGGCCGCCCCGCAACTGCAGTGCCCTCGCCACCTCGAAGGCCAGCAGCGACCCGCACGAGTGCCCGAAGAAGGAGAACGGCCCGGTGAGCACGGGACGCAGGTCGGCGACGATCTCCCGCACGAGCCGGCCGACGTCCACGGCCGGGCCCTCCGCGAGCCGGTTCTGCCGGCCCGGTAGCTGCACGGCCGCCAGCTCGACCTCCTCCGGCAGCCGCCGCGCCCAGCTCGCGTACGCGTTGGCGCCGCCGCCCGCATGGGGAAAGCAGACGATCCGGTGCTGTGCCCCGGGTCGCCGGGCCCGCCACAGGCTGCGGTTCTCGGGGACCAGACGCCCCTTGAGGCCTGGTCTTACGGTGCGCACATTGCCCTCCACGAAGGTGTACCAGCGAAATCAGCGAACGGACGCGGTGTCCGCCGCCTCGGCGCTCAGCGCCGCGATGGTCTGCAGCCGGAACAGGTCCTTGGCCGAGACCGACACACCGGCCGCCCGGGCCTTGGCGACGACCATGATGCCGAGGACGGAGTCGCCACCGATCTCGTAGAAGTTGTCGGTGATGCCGACCCGGTCGACGTCGAGCACCTCGGCCCAGACCTCGGCGAGCACACGCTCGTCGTCCGTGCGGGGCGCCACGTAGTCCTCCGCGTCGGCGGCGCGCTCCACGTCCGGCAGCGCGGCCCGGTCGACCTTGCCGCTCGGCGTGAGCGGAAACGTGTCGAGCAGCGCCACCGCCGCGGGCACCATGAACTCGGGGAGCCGGTCCGCGACGAAGTCCCGCAGCGCGGCCGGCTCGGGCCGCCGGCCCGGCTCGGGGCGGACGTAGCCGACGAGGCGCTTGTGCTCGCCCTCCTCGCGCACGATCACCACCGCCGCCTCGACGTCCGGGTGCTGCTGGAGCACGAGCTCGATCTCGTTCGGCTCGATGCGGAAGCCGCGGACCTTGACCTGGCGGTCGATCCGGCCGACGTACTCCAGGGCGCCCTCGGCCGACCACCGCACCAGGTCGCCGGTGCGGTACATGCGGTCCCCCGGGGCCGCGCCGAAGACGTCGGGCAGGAAGCGCTCCGCGGTGAGGTCGGGGCGGGCCAGATAGCCGCGCGCGACGCCGGGCCCGCCGATGAACAGCTCGCCGACCACCCCCGCGGGCACCGGGTGCAGCCGCTCGTCGAGCACGTACACACTCGTGTTCACCACCGGACGGCCGATGGGTACCGTGCCGTGCTCGCCGATCGCCTCTGCCAGGTGCCAGGTGGCGAAGGCGGTCGTCTCGGTGGGGCCGTAGCAGTGGATCAGACGCTGCGGGGGACCGGCCGCCAAGGCCTGCGCCACCCGGTCCGGATTGACCGCCTCACCGCCGAACAGCAGGTGCCGCAGCGTCTTGAACGCGTCGGGCCGGGCGGCGACCACCTGGTTGAACACCGCCGTCGTGAGCACGAGCGTACTGATGTCGTACCGGGTCAGCGCCTGCGTCAGCGCCATCGGGTCGAGCATCGTGTCCTTGTCGATGACCACCATGCGGGCGCCCGCGGCCAGCGGCGCCCAGATCTCGAAGGTCGCCGCGTCGAACGTGGCGTCGGCACCTTGGGCCACGACGTCGTCGGGCCGCAGCGGGATGTAGTCGGCGTCGCGGAGCAGCCGCGTGACCGAGCGGTGCTCCACCACGGTCCCCTTGGGCCTGCCGGTCGACCCCGACGTGTAGATGACGTACGCCCCGTCACGCGCGGACACCGGGACGGCCGGCGCCTCGGACGGCTGGACGGCCAGGTTCCGCTCCTCTTCGTCCAGCGCGACGAAGTCGGCGCCGGTCGCCGCGCGCAACGTCCCGACCAGCGCGCTCTCGGTGACGCACACCGACACGTCGGCGTCGTCGAGCATGTAGGCAAGGCGGTCGACCGGGTAGCGGGGGTCCAGCGGTAGGTAGAGGCAGCCGGCGCGGAGGACGGCGAGCAGCGCGGTGACCAGCCTCGGGCCGCGCGGCAGGCAGACGCCGACGACGTCACCGCGACGCACGCCCCGGGACACCAGCAGGTGGGCGAGCTGGTTGGCGGCGGTGTCCAACTGCCCGTACGTCATCGTGTCGGTGTCGGTGTCGGTGTCGGTGTCGGTGTCGGTGGCCGTGCCCGAGGCCGAGACGACCGCGAGCGCGTCGGGCGCCGACCGGGCGCGCTCCCCGACGAGTTCGTGCACGCACGGCCACGTCCGCGCCCGCACCGGGTTGGCACCCCACTCGTCCAGCAGTATGTGCCGCTGCTCCTCGTCCAGCAGGGGCAGATCACCCACGGGCTTCCCCGGATCCTGCGCGGCGGCGGTCAGCAGCACCATGAAGTGGCCGACCAGGCGACGGACGGTGGCCGCATCAAACAACGCCGGGTCGTAGACGAAGGCCCCGACGAGCTCGCCCGTACCGGCCAACCGGCAGTCGATGGTGAGGTCGAACGCCGCAGGTGCCTCGGGCGCGTCGTCACCGCGCAGGACCACCAGCACCTGGGCCGGGGGAGACCCCCCGTCAGCGCCCTCGGGCGCCAGGGCGTCCGCGACCCTGGAGAACGGCAGGTCCCCGTTGGCCACCGCGTCGTCGACAAGGCGGACGTTCCGCTCGACCAGGCGCCTGAACGGGACGTCCGGCTGGATCGTCGCCCGCAGAACGACCGCATTGGCGAAGCAGCCGTCCGACTGGTCGAGCGCTCGGCCAGTGGTCAGGGTGGCCAGAGGAACGTCCTGCTGCCTGCCGTGACGGGAGAAGAGCGCCTGGGACGCGGTGAGCAGGACGGTGAACAGCGTCCCGCCGACTTCGCCCGCCAGGTCGCTCATCCTGTCGACGACCTCCGCCGGCACGCGGAACCCGACCGGGGTGCGCGCCGTGCTCGGCTCCGTCGAGCGCGCCCGGTCCACCGGCAGCCGCAACACCGGAAGGTCGTCGAGCTGGGCGAGCCAGTAGCGCTGTTGGCCGGCGAGGTGGGCTTCGGTGAGCCGGTCGCGCGCCTTGGTCCTCCCGTAGGCGTCGGCACCGCACGGACCACGGTCGAGCGGACCGGTGGCACTGCCGTCGGTGTGTACTGACGCATCGGATCTGCGTAGGCCCTCGGACATATCACTGTTTCCCTTCGCGTACCTTGCCCGCGACGAGCCCGACGCGTGGCGCTGTGGCGGCCCGGCCCGTGGATCCCACGGCTTCCGACTTCTGATGGGGACACGTGTGACTCGCCTCGCTTCGCCTCGACCTGACCCGCGTCGACGCGTCGCGACTCGCCCCGGTGGAGACGTGTCGCCAGGCACCGGGCATCCAGCCTGTACGGTCGCTCCTCCGGCGAGGAGAGTCAGTGAGGAAGCTGCTGCGAGCGCGATGCCGTGACCGTGCGCACGGACCCGGAAAAGATGTGAACGCGGCAATCTTGCACACGACTTCCTTGGGCCCGTCGCTTTATCGAAGCGGCTTCGTGTCGCCGTGCTGAAGTTATCCAATGCCCCGTCGCCCACGATAGTGAACAGCCCGTCGACGACGGGTCGAAACGCCGTCTCGGGTGGGTTGCCGAACGTCCCGTTGACGGGACGAACGCGCGAACTCGACCGGCGACTCGAAGCCGCTGCGGGCCCGTGCCACAGTCGTAGATTCCGGAGTGCACTGTTCACATTCCTTGATCGAGGACTATTTCTCGATCAAGGAATGCTCTTTCCCGCCTGTCCGCACGACCGACGCCGCATGGCGAAGGCGCATGGTGAAGGGGCATGCCGAAGGTGCCTGTACCGGAGCCCTCGCTGAGCTGCTGACGACCGCATGTGGAGCCGCGATTGCGACCGGCCGGGCGGTGCATCGGGGTGCTCGTGCCCACCGTGAATATCTCTGCGTCATCCATCGGTCCGTCGGTCATTGGCGCCCAGCCGACGCTGATCAATAACAGCACTCATTGAGGCCAGGAACGCGAAGGATATCCTCCGTTTCCGGTCCAGGTTCCGGAAGTATGAATTCCTACACATTGGCTGTGTCAGGGGCCAAGGCTGGCCACAGTGTGTGTCCGGGCATTGCGAAGTGGATGACCGGGGTGCGGGATTCCTCTTTCGGGTCCCGCCGTCTCGCCGAAGGTGGGAAACCAGTGATTCCGGCAGGGCGGTCGGCAGCGTAGGCGCCCGGTAGTCGCGACCGTCGTCGAACTGCGTGGTGTATGTGTCAGACGTCATCGCGACGCGCGGCAGGAGTGCGTGCTCAGCCCTCGCGGAGCGAGTCGGCCGTGAGTCCCAGCTCTTTCGGAGTCAGGGGACGCCCGTCGAGGACGAGGTACCACTGCCACCACTCGTCCCGCCAGCGGTGCACGAAGAGGCCGGGGTCCCGCATGTGCCCGCCTTCGTACGGCGGGTCTGCCAGCGGCCGGCGTACCAGGAGGGCGCTGCGCAGCCGGTCTGCCGTGGTGGGCTGGACGTCCAGGTCCACGACGAGGAAGCCCGTGTCGGGGTCGCCGTCGTACAACTCGGGGTGGCCGCCGAGTGGGGTGGGCCACCAGCGTGGGAGCGGCAGCCGGTGTGTGCGGCCGTGCTGGGCAAGGCGCTCGGCGTGGGCGGCCTGGCGTCGCTTCTTGTCCTCGGCCTGCGCGCTCCAGCGGAAGTGTTCCTCCGGCAGGGCGTGGAAGTGGAGGTCGACGAGCCGTTCGCGGTACCGGCCGTCCGGGGTGCGTACGTCGAGGAGGATGCCCGCGGTCGCGTCGACGGTCAGTCGCAGCTCCGGTACCGGCCCGTGCAGGCGGAGCGCGATCTCCCAGACCCCGGCTGCGCCTTCGCGGTCGCCGTACAGGACGCGGCGGGCGGGACCGAGGGGCTCGGCGTCCGCGAGCAGGGGGCTGTTCGCGCAGTGCACCAAGCGGCAAGGGTGCGGGTCGAAAACCCAGGGGAAGCCGTCATCGTCCGGGAAGTCGGGTCCGGGTTGTTCGAGGCGCGGTGCGGTCTCTTCGTCGGCGAGGAGCAGGTTGCCGTCCGTCTCCGTGCGCCATTGGTACGGCGGCCGGTGGGCGAAGCGGGTGTCGTGGCGGGCGGGGTACGGGGGCGGCCACCCGTTGCCGTCGTCTCGGTGGGGACGGAGCACGGTGTAGCGGCCGTACAGGGCTGGTGCGGGAGCGGCGTCGAGCCGTTCCCGCAGGGCTCGCCAGTCCGGTGCCGTCATGTGTGCTCCGCCCCCTGGGACCGGCCCGGTTCAGTCGCCCGTGCCGGGGCCCGGGCAGAGCCTTTCGGTGCCGCTCTGTATGGCGGGGAACGCCTCTGTGCTGCGGTTGACGCTGTAGCCGCCCCGGGCGGCACCCTCCTGGCCGGCGTCCGCGCCGCCGTCCCGCCAGGTGCTCTTCCACCAGCGCTGTCCGCCTCTGCGCTTGCTTGTTGTCATACCGCGACTCCCAAGGGGCGGGGGCCGGCGCGGATCGCCGGGCTCGCGTGCGGTGTGCTGGTGGTACGCGGTGGGCAGCGGCGGACTCCAGATGGCTTTGCTCCGCACCTGCGTTCTGTGCGGCACGGTAGGCCCGGCCGCTTCAGACGTGACAGGGCACAACTGGCCATGTCGTACGCCTCTCTTCACCGAGGCCAGGCCTCTTTCGCCCACATGGGGGGGCGCTGCCTCGTGGTCGGTGGGCCAAGGGCCCTCATGCGGCAAGGAGGCAGCGGCGAAGAACCCGGCCGGTGGTGTCTGTTCAGCTGTTGGTTCGTCCGTCTGTGTGCTGGCGTAGCAGGTCGGCATGTCCGTTGTGGCGGGCGTATTCCTGGATCATGTGTACGTAGAGCCAGCGCAGGCTGAGGGCAGCGCCTTGCGCGGATGTGCACGTTTCATCGAGGTCGTGTCCGGTGACTGCTGCCGTGCACGCAACGGTTTCGGCCCGGTATCGGGCGAAGTCTCGTTCGGCGTTCGCCTCGCGGACTCCCTCGATTCCCTCATCGCCGTCTTCGGGGTCGGTGTGTAGGCGCGTGATGTCCTCGCCGGCGAAGCGCCGCCTGAACCATGACCTTTCCACCTCCGCCATGTGACGGACCAGCCCGAGCAGAGTGAGGTTCGAGGGGTGCAGCACGGGCTGTACCAGCTGGGCGGCTGTCAGCCCTGCGCACGTGCCGAGCAGGGTCTCGCGGTGCCAGGTGAGCCAGCCCTCCAGCATCTGCCTTTCGGGAAGGGTGGCCAGACGGCCGATCTGTGTCGTGCGTTCGACGGTCGGGGCTGTCCATGTCATCTGCCCACTGTGGCCACCGGCTCGTGGTGGCGCCAGGGTGGGGTTAGTGGGTGGGGGTGGTGTGGTGGTGGGTGTGGGTGGGGTAGTTGGGGTGGTTGAGGGGGGTGTGGGTGGTTT
>NZ_JASCXL010000115.1:0-30042 GCF_030010595.1 Streptomyces sp. CC224B
CTTTCAGCGCCGATGGTACTGCAGGGGGGACCCTGTGGGAGAGTAGGACGCCGCCGAACTATTGTTGAGAGAAAGCCCCCGTGCCAATGGCACGGGGGCTTTCTCGCGTTATGGAGGTTTTTTCGCCCCGGCATCGCGCCAGTCGGGGTAGGGCCGGAGCGGGGGCTCTTTTCAGAGGCGGCCCGCTGCCTTCAGAGAGAGGTAGGCATCGGCCAGTGCCGGGGCCAGGTTGTCGGGGGTAGCGTCCACGACGGTGACGCCGTGGCGGGTGAGCTGTTCCGCCGTGCGATGCCGTTCCGCTTGCGCCTGCGCGGCGGCCGCGGCGTCGTACACCGCGTCCGTGGTGCCGCGGGCCGCGGCCATCTGGGCGATGTGGGGGTCCGCGACCGACGCGACCAGAACCGTATGGCGCTGCGTGAGACGTGGAAGTACGGGGAGCAGGCCCTCTTCGACCGGAGCCGCTTCGAGGCTGGTGAGCAGGACGATCAGCGCGCCGCGGGGAGCCGTGCGCAGCGCCGTGGCGGTGAGGCCGCGGGCATCCGTCTCGACGAGCTCCGGCTCGAGCGTGGCCAAGGCGTTCACGAGGGACGGCAGGACGTCGCCGGCTGCCTTGCCCTGGACCAGGGCCCGTACATGACGGTCGTACGCGAGGAGGGCGACGCGGTCGCCGGCGCGGGACGCCAGGGCTGCCAGGAGGAGCGCGGCGTCCATCGAGGCGTCGAGCCGGGGAGCGTCGCCGACGCGGCCCGCGGAGGTGCGGCCCGAGTCCAGGACGATCAGGATGTGACGGTCGCGTTCCGGGCGCCAGGTGCGCACGGCCACCGAGGACTGGCGAGCGGTGGCGCGCCAGTCGATGGAGCGGGTGTCGTCCCCGGGCACGTACTCGCGCAAGCTGTCGAACTCCGTGCCTTGGCCGCGGAGCAGCACGCTGGTGCGGCCGTCGAGCTCCCGCAGGCGGGCCAGCTTGGACGGCAGGTGCCTGCGGCTGAGGAAGGGCGGCAGGACGCGTACCGACCAGGGGACGCGGTGGCCGCCCTGGCGGGTGAAGAGACCGAGCGGGCCGTAGGAGCGGATCGTGACGCGGTCCGCCTGATGGTCACCGCGACGCGTGGGGCGCAGGCGGGTGGTGAGACGGCGTCGCTCACCGGACGGGACGGTCAGGCGGTGCCGGGCAGCGGCGGTCTCTGTCCCGGGCTGCCAACTGCTGGGCGGCCAGGCGTCGCGGACGTCGGCACGCAAGGGGCGGTTGGTGGGGTTGGTGATGGTGAGCTGGATGTCCGCGGGTTCGCCGAGGCGCACGGAAGTGTCGCCGGAGCGGGTCAGTCCGAGGCGGCGTACGGGAGCGGCGAGGGCGTAGTCGCAGGCGCAGGCCAGGGCCAGGGGGCCGTTGACGGCGAGCAGGCCGGTCAGGCTGGGCTCCAGGATGCCCACGGGGAGGGAGCCCAGGGCCGCCAGCAGGGCGGCGCGGCCGGTCGGGGCCATCAGCGGGGCACCGGGACGTGGTTCAGGATCGCGGTGACGACGGAGTCAGCCGTCACGCCCTCCATCTCGGCCTCGGGGCGCAGTTGTACGCGGTGGCGGAGCGTGGGCAGGGCGAGGGCCTTCACGTCGTCCGGGATGACGTAGTCGCGGCCGGTCAGCCAGGCCCAGGCGCGGGCCGTGGACAGCAGCGCCGTGGCGCCGCGCGGGGAGACGCCGAGGGCGAGCGACGGGGACTCCCGGGTGGCGCGGCAGATGTCCACGACGTACGCCGTGATCTCGGGGGAGACGGCGGTCTTGGCGACGGCGGCGCGGGCCGCGTCGAGATCGGCGGCGGTCGCGACGGGGCGCACGCCGGCGGCGCGCAGGTCGCGCGGATTGAAGCCTTCCGCGTGGCGCCGCAGAACGGCGATCTCGTCGTCGCGGCCGGGCAGGGGGACCGTCAGTTTCAGCAGGAACCGGTCCAGTTGGGCCTCGGGCAGCGGGTAGGTGCCCTCGTACTCGACGGGGTTCTGGGTGGCGGCGACGAGGAACGGCTCGGGCAGGGGGCGCGGGGTGCCGTCGACGGTGACCTGGCGCTCCTCCATCGCTTCGAGCAGGGACGACTGGGTCTTGGGCGGCGTGCGGTTGATCTCGTCGGCGAGCAGGAGGTTGGTGAAGACCGGGCCCGGCTGGAAGGAGAACTCCGTGGTCCGGGCGTCGTAGACGAGGGAGCCCGTGACGTCGCTGGGCATCAGGTCGGGGGTGAACTGGACGCGCTTGGTGTCGAGTTCGAGGGACGCGGCGAGCGCGCGCACGAGGAGGGTCTTCGCGACGCCGGGGACGCCTTCGAGCAGGACGTGGCCGCGGCAGAGCAGGGCCACGACGAGGCCGGTGACGGCGGGGTCCTGGCCGACCACGGCCTTGGAGATCTCGGTGCGCAGGGACTCCAGGGAGGAGCGGGCGCGGTCGGAGCTCCCGGCGTTGTCAGTGGTCGGGTCCATCATGAAGTACGTACCTCACTTTCGAGGGCGTCGAGTTGGTCGGCGAGGGCGATGAGCGCCGTGTCGTCGCCGGGCGGCGGGCCGAAGAGGAGGGGGTGCAGGTCCTGGCCAGGCGTGCGGAGACGGCTGGTCAGGGCGGGCAGGAGCGCTTCGGGCGTATGGGCCCGGGCGGTGGGGACGCCGACGAGGGGGGCGAGACGGGTGCGGGTGGCGGAGCGCAGGGCGGTCGCGGCGCGGTCACGGGCGCCAGCCTTGCGGTAGAGGCGGGCGCGGCCTTCGGCGGCTTCGGAGGCGCGGATCGCGACGGGGAGCTTTTCGGGGACCAGGGGCCCGAGGCGGCGGCCGCGCCAGAAGGCGGCGAGCACGGCGGCGAGGGTGAGCTGCAGGGTGCCCCAGAGCCAGCCGGAGGGGATCAGGTCGAAGAAGCCCTTGTCGGCGCTGTCGTCGACGGCGTCGTCGGAGAGCGAGGGGAGGTACCAGACCAAGTGAGGGCGGGAACCGAGCAGTTGCAGGGCGAGCGAGGCGTTGCCGTGCTCGTCGAGACGGTCGTTGTGGAGGATGTCGGGGGCGCCCAGGAGGACGGTGTCGCCGCGCGTGCCCCCGCGCGCGTCGGCGGCCGGGAGGCGCAGCAGGCTGGGCAGGCCGTCGCTGACGTAGCAGGAGTCGGCGTCGGGGGCGAGCGTCTCGTAGCGGATGCCGCCGACGTCGGCGGAGCCGGCGCGGCGGGCGGCGGGCAGCGAGCAGCGCGGAGAGAGCGTGGAGTCGAGGCTGCGGGCGGCGGCCGCGGAGACCCCGGGCGCGAGGGCCGGGACCGAGGAGCCGTCCGGGGCGACCAGGACGGTGCGGCCGCCGGAGTCCTGGGTGGCGTCGCGGAGGCGGGACCGCTGGCGGTCGGTGAGGACGTCGGGATCGGCCACCAGGAGCGTGGTGTCCGGGCCCGCGGCGGACCGGGCCTCCTCGGTGGTGGTGACCACGCGCGTGGTCACGCCCCGGTCCTCGAGGAGCTGGGCGACGGCCCGGCTGCCGTAGGGGTCGGCGGAGCGCGGGTCCAGGCGCCCGTGCTGGGCGCCGGAGCGGACGGCGGCGATGGCGACGGCCGCGACGAGGAGTACGACGAGCGCGAGGGCGAGGCCCCGGGTGCGGGTCCAGAGTTGGCGGGGGCCGACGGAGAGGGAGGTTCCGGTGGGTGGGGTGCCTTCGCGAGCGTCGGCCGGTGTGGGGGACGGCTGCGGCGGGGCCTCTTCGCGGGCGGCCGAGGCGCCCTCGCGGGCGTGCGCGGTGTCCTTGCGAGGGGTCGAGGTGTCGTCGCCGGTGCCCGGCGCGTCCGCGGGGCTTGTCGGGCCCGTCATCCGGCGGCTCCCGGGGGGCGGGTGGCGGCCGTTCCGGCGGCGCTGAGCAGGGGCTTGGCGCGGTCCAGGATCCGGTCGAGGTCGGTGAGGCGGTGGTACGCGGCCGGGTCGGCGCCGCGGCCGCCGTACGTGACGTCGTCGAACTCCCGGGCCGCGGAGCGCAGCCCGTCCGCGTGCGCGGGCAGCACCCGGCCCGCCTCGGCGGCGGCCTCGTCCGCCGTGCGGCCCGGGCGGGGGTCGAGGAGCGCGCGCTCCTCAAGGGAGCGCACGATCGCGCGCATGCGCTCCTGGACGGCCTGGTTCCAGTGGCCTTGGGCGGCGTGTGCCTCGGCGGCCGCGCGGTGTTCGGCGGCGCTGCGCGGGCGGTCGTCGAAGAGCGTCGCCGAGGGGGTGCCGGTGCGGCGCGGAGTGCCCAGGCGCCACCACAGGGCCGCGATGACGGCGGCCACGACGACGACGATGACCAGCAGGCCGAGCCCGCCGCCCGGGGCGGCCCCGGCGGCGGCGCCGAACAAGTCGTCGGCCCACTCCCAGAAGCGGTTCAGGGCGCGCTGGAGGAGGCTCGGGTCGTTCTCGTGGTACGTCGGCTTGGACAGCTCGCGCTCGGCCGCCTCCCGCGCGGGGCCGCGCGGGATCGTCAGCGGGGGTTCGTCGCCGGTGCGGGGCAGGGCCCGGGCCGCGCTGAAGGCGGCGCGGGGCGTCAGGGACGGTGGCGTGCCGAAGTCCGCCGGTGCGGTGCCGAGGCCCGCCGATGCCGTACCGGGGCCGTGGCCCGGCCGCGGTGCCGTCCCGAAGCCGTGGTCCGGCGGCGGCAGGACGGCAGCGCCGAGCCGGTGGAGAACTGTCCCCGCCCAGATCACCGCATCAGCTCCCGGAGGTGCTTCCGGGCGCGTCGGAGGTGCCGTGGCCCGGGACGCCGGCCGCGCGGGCGAGCTCCAGGTCCAGGGCCTCGCGGCGGATCCGCTGGTCGATGTAGAGCAGCACGGTGACGCCCGCGGTGATCGGGAAGGTGAGCATGGAGCCGATCACCTGGCCGACGCCGCTGACGATCAGGAAGGTCCAGCCGACGTCACCCGTGCCGCTGTCCAGGAGGCTGGAGACGCTGTCGCCGCTGAGCGCGCCCGCGACGACGGTGAACGGGATGACGATGATCGACGCGATGACGTTCGCGATGACCGCGGCGAGCAGCTGGATGCCGAACACCCGCCACCAGGAGCGCTGCACCAGCTTCGCGGACCGGCTCATCGACTTCTTCACGCCCTGCTTCTCCAGCATCAGCGCCGGGGAGGAGAGCGAGAGGCGGACCATCAGCCAGATGGAGACGACACCCGCCGCGAGTCCGCCGAGCACCGCGAGGCTCACACCGGCGTCCGTGGCTCCGGCGGCGGCGATCAGGATGCCGGGCAGGGTGCCGACCGCGACGATGCCCACGGCGATGAGCGGCAGCAGCAGCGTCAGGCCGAGCAGCTTGGCCAGCAGCGGCCGGGAGTCCTGCCACGCCTCCGCCGTGGTGACCGACCTGCCGAGCACGGCGCGGCTGGTGACCATCGTCAGCAGGGCGGTCGCCACGATCGTGCCGAGCAGGGTGATGACGAGGACCACGCCCGAGCTCAGGAGCGTGTCCCCGAGGGCACGGGTCACCTCGCCGACCGTCGCGCTCGGGTCGTTGAGGGCCTCCGTGTCGGCCGCGTCGTTGAGGACGAGCCCCTGGAGGAGGACGACGAGCAACTCGGTGACGACGGCGACGGTCAGCGAGATGCCGAGTACCGTGCGCCAGTGCGTACGCATCGTGGAGACCGCGCCGTCCAGGATCTCGCCGACGGCGAGCGGGCGGAGCGGGATGACGCCGGGCTTGGCGGCGGGCGGCGGGCCCTGCCAGGCACCCCAGCCGCTGTAGGGGCCCCCGGGTCCGCCCGGGGCTCCGGGGCCTCCGGAGCCGCCCGGGCCGCCGGAGCGGCCGCCACCCCAGCCCTGGCCGGGCGGCGCGGGCGGCGGCGGGCTCTGGCCGGGGCCGGGAGCGCCGGGCGCGGACCACTGGGCGGGCGGCGGCTGCTCCTTGGACCACTTCGAGGAAGGACCGCCCGGCCGGTCCTCGGGCGCGGGGGTTCCCTCCTCGCCGGGGCCGGGTCCGTCGGAGGGGGCAGATCCGGGCGAGGCCCAGCCCGGAGTGTCGTTCATCGTCGCTCCTTCACAGTGCCCGCTCGCGGACGCGGGGGCAGGTTGGCTGCCATCGTGCCACGGTGCGGTGGCCCGGGGACCAGGCGCGGGGGCATGGAGGCCGTGCGCTGTCCGGGCTGGACACCTTCTATTGTCCGACGGGTACCGGGCAGACTGGGCGGATGGCTGATCAGTACGCGCAATCCGGCGAGGACGTACGGCCGACACCGCCCACCGGCACCACCCCACCGCCTACCGGCGCCACCCCGTCGCCCAGCGGCACCACCCCACCGCCCACGGGCGCCGCTGCACCGCCCCCGAGGGAACCCGGCGTTCCCGAGGGCGCTCCCGCCACTTCCGCACCCGCGGCACCTCCAGCATCGTCGGCGTCTCCGGCATCACCAGGGTCTCCGGCATCACCAGCCTCCCCAGCACGCCCGGCGACGACAGCGTCTCCGGCACCATCGACACCCTCAGGCGGTCCGGTGGCCTCACCCACTCCTGCGAGCCCCAGTGGGCCCGCGGAACGCACAAGTCCCGCTGTCCCCACGAGTCGCGCGATCCGCTGGGACGAGCCGCCCGAAGGCCCCGTGCTCGTCCTGCTCGACCAGACCAGGCTGCCCGGCGAGGAGACCGAGCTGGTGTGCACGGACGCGCCCGCCCTGGTGCAGGCGATCCGGACGCTCGCCGTGCGCGGGGCGCCGCTGCTCGGCATCGCCGGGGCGTACGGCGTCGCGCTGGCCGCCGCGCGCGGCTTCGACGTGGATGAGGCCGCCGACGCCCTGGCGAACGCGCGGCCCACCGCCGTCAACCTCGGGTACGGCGTGCGCCGGGCCCACACGGCGTACCGCGATGCGGTGACGGCGGGGGCCGACGCGACGGACGCGGCCCGCGTCGCCCTGGCCGCCGCGCGGGCGCTGCACCAGGAGGACGCCGAGGCCAGCAGGCGGATGGCGGCGCACGGCCTGGCGCTGCTCGACGAGCTGCTGCCCGGCGGCGGGCACCGTATCCTCACGCACTGCAACACCGGGGCCCTGGTCTCCGGAGGCGAGGGCACGGCCTTCGCGGTGGCGCTCGCCGCGCACCGCGTGGGGCGGCTGCGCCGGCTCTGGGTCGACGAGACGCGGCCGCTGCTCCAGGGCGCCCGGCTCACGGCGTACGAGGCGGCGCGCAACGGCATGCCGTACACCTTGCTCACGGACAACGCGGCAGGGTCGCTGTTCGCGGGCGGCGAGGTCGACGCGGTGCTGATCGGCGCCGACCGGATCGCGGCCGACGGTTCGGTGGCCAACAAGGTGGGGAGCTATCCGCTCGCGGTGCTCGCGCGCTATCACCACGTGCCGTTCATCGTGGTGGCGCCGGTGACGACCGTGGACCCGAAGACCCCGGACGGCGCCTCCATCGAGGTCGAGCAGCGGAGTGGTCACGAGGTGACGGAGGTCACGGTTCCGTTCGTACCGGTGACGGGAGTGGAGGCGGGAGGCGGGATTCCGGTGGCGCCCCTGGGGACGCAGGCCTACAACCCCGCCTTCGACGTGACGCCTCCGGAGCTGGTGACGGCGATCGTGACGGAGAAGGGCGTGGTGTCGCCCGTGACGAGGGAGGGCCTTGCCGAGCTGTGTGCCAGGTCACGCCAGGTAACGATTAGCTAATGGGATGATGTCAGGCATGAAGGGACGAGTCCTTGTCGTCGACGACGACACCGCACTGGCCGAGATGCTCGGGATTGTGCTGCGTGGTGAGGGTTTCGAGCCGTCGTTCGTTGCCGACGGCGACAAGGCGCTGGCCGCTTTTCGGGAGGCAAAGCCTGATCTTGTACTGCTCGACCTGATGCTGCCGGGGCGGGACGGCATCGAGGTGTGCCGCCTGATCCGGGCGGAGTCCGGCGTGCCGATCGTCATGCTCACGGCGAAGAGTGACACCGTGGACGTGGTGGTGGGTCTCGAGTCGGGGGCTGACGACTACATCGTCAAGCCGTTCAAGCCGAAGGAGCTGGTGGCGCGCATCCGTGCGCGGCTGCGCAGGTCCGAGGAGCCCGCCCCGGAGCAGCTCGCCATCGGCGACCTGGTCATCGACGTGGCGGGGCACTCCGTGAAGCGGGACGGCCAGTCCATCGCGCTGACGCCGCTGGAGTTCGACCTGCTGGTCGCGCTCGCCCGCAAGCCCTGGCAGGTGTTCACCCGCGAGGTGCTGCTGGAGCAGGTGTGGGGCTACCGCCACGCGGCGGACACCCGCCTGGTCAACGTGCACGTGCAGCGCCTGCGCTCCAAGGTCGAGCGGGACCCGGAGCGTCCCGAGATCGTGGTGACCGTCCGTGGCGTCGGTTACAAGGCCGGACCGAGCTGACATGTCGCGGGACAGTTCCGCTCCGGCGCCCGGCGACTCGGGAGCACGGCCGGGGCGGGCTGTGCGGCCGCCGCGGCGGGGACCCCGGTTCGGGGCCCTGGTCGACGGCGGCCGGATGCTGCAGGGGGGCGTGCAGGGCAGCCCCTTCCTGCGGCTCTTCACGCGCTGGGTGCGGCGCCCGCTGCTGCCCGTCATGCGGCTGTGGCGGCGCAACATCCAGCTCCGGGTCGTCGTCACGACGCTGCTGATGTCGCTCGGCGTGGTGCTGCTGCTCGGCTTCGTCGTCATGAGCTCGGTCAGCAACGGCCTGCTCAAGGCGAAGGTCAACGCCTCGCAGAGCCAGGCCGACGGCGGCTTCCGCGTCGCCCAGGAGAAGGCCAACTCCGCGCGTCAGGTCTCCCCCCAGGGCGACGGCACGGACGGGCCCACCGCGCAGAACGCCGCCGTGTGGATGTCGGAGCTGGCCGAACAGCTCGCCAGCGGCGGGCAGAACGCGTTCTACGTCGTGACGCTCAGCGCCAACACGGGCGACGTCGGCAGTGTCCGCGGACCCCGGGCCTCGGGTGGGGTGGACCCGATCCAGAGCGTGCCCGAAGAGGTGCGCGAGAAGGTCGGCGAGGGCACGCTGGCCTACCAGAGCAACACACGGATCAAGTTCATCGACCACCGCGCGTCGCAGGCCGGCCTGGTCATCGGCAAGCAGCTCAGCGACCTCAACGGCGACTCGTACCAGCTCTACTACCTCTTCCCGCTCACGCAGGAGGAGGAGTCGATGAGCCTGGTGCGCGGCACGCTCGCGACGGCGGGGCTGTTCGTGGTGGTGCTCCTCGGGGCCATCGCCTGGCTGGTCGTGCGGCAGGTCGTCACGCCCGTACGGATGGCGGCCGGGATCGCCGAGCGGCTGTCCGCCGGACGCCTGCAGGAGCGGATGAAGGTCACCGGTGAGGACGACATCGCGCGCCTCGGCGAGGCCTTCAACAAGATGGCGCAGAACCTCCAGCTCAAGATCCAGCAGTTGGAGGAGCTGTCGCGGATGCAGCGGCGGTTCGTGTCGGACGTGTCGCACGAGCTGCGTACGCCGCTGACGACCGTACGGATGGCGGCCGACGTCATCCACGAGGCGCGCGAGGACTTCGACCCGGTGACGGCGCGCTCCGCGGAGCTGCTCGCCGACCAGCTCGACCGCTTCGAGTCGCTGCTCAGCGACCTCCTGGAGATCAGCCGCTTCGACGCGGGCGCGGCCGCCCTGGAGGCCGAGCCGATAGACCTGCGCGAGGTCGTCCGCCGGGTCGTGGGCGGCGCCGAGCCGCTCGCCGAGCGCAAGGGCACCCGCGTACGGGTCGTCGGCGACCAGCAACCGGTCGTCGCGGAGGCCGACGCGCGGCGCGTCGAGCGCGTACTCCGCAACCTCGTCGTCAACGCCGTGGAGCACGGCGAGGGCAAGGACGTCGTGGTCAAGCTCGCGGCGGCGGGCGGCGCGGTCGCCGTCGCCGTGCGGGACTACGGGGTGGGGCTGAAGCCCGGTGAGGCCACGCGCGTGTTCAGCCGCTTCTGGCGGGCCGACCCGGCACGCGCGCGTACCACCGGCGGTACGGGCCTCGGCCTGTCCATCGCCCTGGAGGACGCGCGGCTGCACGGCGGCTGGCTGCAGGCCTGGGGCGAGCCGGGCGGCGGCTCGCAGTTCCGCCTGACGCTGCCGCGCACGGCGGACGAGGTGCTGCGGGGTTCGCCGATACCGCTCGAGCCGGACGACTCGCGGCGCCACCGCGGCCTGGACGCGGCGGGCCTGCCGCGCGGGGGCGGCGGCAAGCGGGCCACCGTGCCCCACCAGCCCCCGGAGCGAGTGCCTCCGCCCGTGCCCGCGAAGGCGCCGATCGCGCCCCGCCACGCGCACGCGGCCGTGGACGTGGACCCGGCGGCACTGCCGGGCAACGGCGCGCGGGTGGTGCCCCGCCAGTCCTCGGTGCCCGGCGACGAGCACACGGGGAGTACGAACGGCGGCACGAACAGCAGCACGAACGGGAGCCCGGCGCGTCCGGCGCCGCCGACACCGGGCCGGGGCGGGCCGCACGGCCGGGGCGAGCAGCACGCGGAGGGCGTACGGAAGGACGTACGGCGCGCGGACGGCGCGCGGCAGGACGTACCGCGCGCGGACGCCGCGCGTCGCGGGGAGCAGGACGAGAAGCCGGGAGCGGGCAGTGGCGACGGGCCGGGTGCCGGTGCGGAAGAGGGGGCCTCGCGTGGGCGCTGAAGGGATCGGGCGCGGGCGCCCGCTGCGGGCGGGCCTGGTGCTCGCCACGTGCGCGACGCTGCTCGCCGGCTGCGCCTCCATGCCTGACGAGGGCAACCTGAAGAAGGTCGATGCCTCGCAGCGGCCGGACTCGCAGTCCCAGGTGCGCGTGTACGCGATGCCGCCGGCCGAGAACGCCCGGGCCGTGGACATCGTCCAGGGCTTCCTGGAGGCGCTGACCAGCGACGACCCGGACTTCGCGATCGCCCGCAAGTACCTCACCAAGGAAGCGTCCGCCACCTGGGAACCGGAGCACTCCACCACGGTGCTCGCGGACGGCCCGAACACGGTCGCGGACAATCTGGGCAACGACAGCGGGGGCGGCCGGACGTACTCGCTGACCGGGCGCCAGGTCGCGACGGTCAACAAGCAGCACGCGTACGTGCCCGACGAGCGGGCGTACGCGGAGACCGTGCACCTCTCGCAGCAGAACGGGCCCAACGGCCGGGTGTGGCGCATCGACCGGCTGCCCAAGGGGGTCGTGCTCGGCGAGTCAGACTTCGAGCGCAACTACGAGGCGGTCAACAAGTACTACTTCGCCGTCCCCGGGGCGGGCGGCCGCGACAGCGGGCCCAAGGCGCTCGTCGCGGACCCCATCTACGTGCGCCAGCGCATCGATCCGCTGACGGAGACCGTGAAGTCGCTCATCGACGGGCCCACGCACTGGCTGGGGCCGGTGGTCACCTCGCGGTTCAACTCCAGGACGGCGCTCGCCCCGGACGCCAAGTCGTTGACGCCGGACGACAAGAACAAGCTGGTCGTGCCGCTGGCCGAGCGGGTGGGCCAGGTCGACCAGCAGCGGTGCACCGAGATGGCGGCGCAACTCCTGTTCACCCTCCAGGACCTGGCGTCCTCCGGGGTGGAACAGGTCGAGCTCCAGCGGGAGAACGGCTCGCAGCTCTGCGTGCTCGGCAAGGACCGGGCCGAGACGGTCGCGTCGCCCCGCAGCGCGAACCGCCCGTCGTACCAGTACTACGTCGACGACAAGCGGCGGCTGGTACGGATGCCGGGCAACGCCGGGAGCAACGCCAAGCCCGAGCCGGTGTCCGGGCCGTTCGGCCATCCCGAGCAGGCGCTGCGGGCGGTGGCGGTGTCGCGCAACGAGGTGCGCGCGGCCGGGGTGTCGGACGACGGGCGCAGGCTGTACACGGCGTCCCTGGTCGGCGGCACGCTCGGCGGCCCGGAGGTGCGTTCGCGGGCCAAGACGCCGGAACAGGGCCTGTCCACGCCCAGTTGGGACGGCCGGGGCGACCTGTGGGTGGCCGACCGCGACCCGAGGGACCGGCGGCTGCTCTGGCTCGGCCAGGGCAAGGGCGAGCCGGTACGGGTACGGGTGTCGGGCCTGGACGGCCACATCGAGGCGATCCGGGTGTCGGCCGACGGCGTGCGCATCGCGCTCCTGGTGAAGAAGGGCGGCAAGACGTCGCTGCGCATCGGCCGCGTCGAGCGCACGGCGGGCAAGGACGAGCGGCCGGAGATCTCCGTCGTCGAACCGCGCGAGGCGGCTCCCCAGATGGAGGAGGTCACCGCCATGTCCTGGGCGGGGCCCAGCCGCCTCGTGGTGGTGGGGCGCGAGTCCGGGGGCGTGCAGCAGATGCGGTACGTGCAGTGCGACGGTTCGGCACGCGCCGGGGCGACGCTGCCCGGTCTGACCGGGGTGAAGGAGATCGCCGCGTCCGAGGACGAGACGCAGCCGCTGCTCGCGCACTCGGACGACGGCATCGTGCGGCTGCCGTCGGGAGGCCAGTGGCAGACGGTCGGCAAGGACGGGGCCGGGCCGGTCTATCCCGGGTGACGGGGGCCGCGGGTCTTTCGTAGGCCGCGTGCGTGCGGCGGGTCTGCTGAGGCTCTCCGTTCGGCGCGGGGTCGTACCGTCGCGCGCTCGCGCTCTCGCCTGGCCTTCAACCGTGTCTGCCCTGGTCAAGCTGGTGGAGGCGAGTTATCCACAGGGCGTTGTCCACAGGGGTGGCAGCGAGGTGCGGGCGTTGGCACAGTGGTGGTCATGCGGGGGTGGTGGCAGGACCTCACGGATCTGGTGCTGCCGACGGAGTGCGGAGGTTGCGCGAGGCCTCGGGTGGCGCTGTGCGCCCGGTGCCGGTCCGCTCTGTGCGGGGCCGCGCCGCGCAGGGTGCGGCCGACGCCGGAGCCACGGGGGCTGCCGGTCGTGCACGCGGCGGCGGCGTACGAGGACACGGTGCGAGCGGTCCTGCTCGCGCACAAGGAGAGGGGGGCACTGGCGCTCGTCGGACCGCTCGGCGAGGCGCTGGCAGGGGCTGTAAGGGCGTCGGTGACGGGCGGAACCACGGATGCGGCCGAGGGGGCCGGCGGAGCCGTGGGCGGGCCACAGGGGGCCGCCGACGGCCTGGGAGGGGCCTTGTACGGGCCACCTGGGACGGGGGACGGGAGACATGGGACGACGACAGCCGGGCTGCGGGGAGAGGTGCCCGGCTCGCCAGCCACGCGGTATAGGGCACATAGCGCCCCAGGCGGGCCGTGTGGCGCTCCAGGGGAGCCGCGTGGCGCGCCGGGCGGGTGGCGCGGAGAGGCGTACGGGCCGCCAGGAGAGGCGTGCGGGCCACCGGGCTGCGCTGCGGACGGTCCGGCAAGGCCGCTAGGCATCGGGGACGGGACAGCAGGCCCGCGGAGCGCGCCGCGCGGCCCCGTAGGCGCGGGCCTCGTCCTGCTGGTGCCGGTGCCGTCCGCGGGGCGGGCGGTGCGGGCCCGGGGGCACGACCCGGTGCGGCGGATCGCGTACGCCGCCGCGGGCGAGCTGCGGCGCCAGGGGATGCGGGTGCGGGTGCTCACCGCGCTGCGGCAGCGGCGCGCGGTCGCCGACCAGGCGGGCCTCAACTCCCGCGAGCGCCAGGCGAACCTGGCGGGTGCGCTGGAGCTCGCCGCGGGCGCGGAGCGGCTGCTGCGGGACGCGGAGCGCGTCGTGGTCGTCGACGACGTCATGACGACGGGTGCCTCTCTCGCCGAGGCGGCCCGGGCACTGAGGAGCGTAGACGGCGCATATGGGGAAGGAGATGATCGAGCGTCCCGCGCAGGGAACCGGGCGGGGAACGGAGGCCGGGCACGGTTCGAGGTGCAGAACCAGATACGGAACCAGCCAAACCGCGGCACGGAGAACGACGCCGCGGGCCTGACCGCGAATGCGCGGTTGACCGGTGCAAAGGCGCGTGGAAAGACGGTGAGCGCGGCGGTCGTCGCCGCTTCGCCGGAATCCTTCGACATAAACCGGAACTGACGGAGAACTTTCATCGTTGCAGGTAGTGAGAGGGATAAAGCATCCGAATGGAGGTACGTGCGGGTAGAGGGTGACGACATCCGTCCGGGCGAGATATGTTCGGTTGTGAGGAGTGGCGGACAACGCCCCTCGCACAACGGAATGCTGGTCCACGCCGGTCCGGGACCGGTCCGCGTCGGTCGACGTCGGTGCGCATCGAACCACGTCGGTCACCGGCGGTCCGTGCCGGTCCGTATCGGTCCGAGTCGGTTGAGGTTTTCCGCAATCACCCGGGCCGGTGGGGTGGAGATCTCGTCCACGGGGGAGGAGGAGGTGGAAGTCACCGAGTCCGAGGCTCCGGGAATTCCTGGGGCCTGGTGCAAGAGGGAGAAGCTCCGCCGAAGTCGCGGAGCGATCCGGGAACGGAGTTCTGCGTGGACATCGTCGTCAAGGGCCGCAAGACCGAGGTGCCCGAGCGGTTCCGCAAGCACGTGGCCGAGAAGCTGAAGCTGGACAAGATCCAGAAGCTCGACGGCAAGGTGATCAGCCTCGACGTCGAGGTGTCCAAGGAAACCAACCCGCGTCAGGCCGACCGTTCCGACCGTGTGGAGATCACCGTCCGTACGCGCGGACCCGTGATCCGGGCGGAGGCCTCGGCGTCGGATCCGTACGCGGCGCTCGACCTGGCCACCGCCAAGCTGGAGGCCCGGCTGCGCAAGCAGCACGACAAGCGGCACAACCGGCGCGGCGCGGGCCGGCTCTCCGCCGCCGAGGTCGCCAACACCGTGCCGGACGCGGCGCATCTCAACGGGGACGGCAGCCTGGTCGCGGGCGGCGAGGAAGCCGAAGGCGTACCGACCAAGAAGATCGGCTCGCTGGAGATCCAGGGCGAAGGCCCCCTCGTGGTCCGCGAGAAGACGCACGTGGCGGCCCCCATGTCGCTGGACCAGGCGCTCTACGAGATGGAGCTGGTCGGCCACGACTTCTATCTGTTCGTCGACTCCGAGACCAAGGAGCCCAGCGTCGTCTACCGGCGCCACGCCTACGACTACGGCGTCATCCACCTCAACACGGACCCCATGGTCACCCAGGCGCAGTCGGCCGGCGGAGGCGGCAGCATCGGCGGCTGACAGCCCTGGCGGAGCACGGAGGACGGTGTGCCCCTGGAGCGCGTGTGTGCTCCCAGGGGCACCCCTGTGCGACCACTGGGTGCACGACCCGGGCTCCGGGCGTGGAATCATGGGCGCGACGGCCCAACCCGGTTGACTCTGCCTAGGGTTGGAGCAGCCAAGGCAAGCCACTGGCCCTGGCCTTCAGGGGGAGGAACGATGGCGGACAGCTTCGGACCGATGCGGAACGACGATGCCGGTGACGGCATCGGCATCGGCACGGACGCGGGCGCCCCGCGCAAGGAGCCCATCCGGGTCCTCGTCGTGGACGACCACGCGCTCTTCCGCCGCGGCCTGGAGATCGTCCTCGCCGCCGAGGAGGACATCCAGGTGGTCGGGGAGGCCGGGGACGGCGCCGAGGCGGTGGACAAGGCCGCCGACCTGCTGCCGGACATCGTCCTCATGGACGTGCGCATGCCCAAGCGCGGGGGCATCGAGGCGTGCACGTCCATCAAGGAGGTGGCCCCCAGCGCGAAGATCATCATGCTGACGATCAGCGACGAGGAGGCCGACCTCTACGACGCGATCAAGGCGGGCGCCACGGGCTACCTCCTGAAGGAGATCTCCACGGACGAGGTCGCCACGGCGATCCGCGCGGTGGCCGACGGGCAGTCGCAGATCAGCCCGTCGATGGCGTCGAAGCTGCTCACGGAGTTCAAGTCCATGATCCAGCGCACGGACGAGCGGCGCCTCGTGCCCGCGCCCCGGCTCACCGACCGGGAGCTGGAGGTCCTCAAGCTGGTGGCCACCGGCATGAACAACCGGGACATCGCCAAGGAGTTGTTCATCTCCGAGAACACCGTGAAGAACCACGTGCGCAACATCCTGGAGAAGCTGCAACTGCACTCCAGGATGGAGGCCGTCGTCTACGCGATGCGGGAGAAGATCCTCGAGATCCGGTGAGGCGCGCAGGGGCGCGGTCCGGCGCGTCCGGCGCCGTCCGCCCGGAGGCGCCGGTCAGGTGAGGGCGCGGACCAGGTCGGCCGTCAGTTCGGGGCGGTCCATGACGCGCTCCACGCGGACGGCGTCGCAGCCCACCCACTGAGCCGCCTCCAGCAGCGCCTGGGCGACCGCCGGCACCGCCTTGGGGCCCTCCAGCGACACCTGCTTGGCCACCAGCGTGCTGCCCTCGCGGGCCGGGTCCACGCGGCCGACGAGACGGCCGCCCGCGAGGACCGGCATCGCGAAGTAGCCGTGGATGCGCTTCTGCTTGGGGACGTACGCCTCCAGGCGGTGGGTGAAGCCGAAGAGCCGCTCCGTGCGGGCCCGCTCCCAGATCAGGGAGTCGAAGGGCGACAGGAGCGTGGTGCGGTGGCGGCCGCGCGGGGGTGCCGCCAGGGCCTCGGGGTCCGCCCAGGCGGGCTTGTCCCAGCCCTCGACCGTCACCGGCACCAGGCCCGAGTCCGCGACCACCGCGTCGAACTGCTCGCCCTTGAGGCGGTGGTAGTCCGCGATGTCCGCGCGGGTGCCGACGCCGAGGGCCCGGCCGGCCAGGTGGACCAGGCGGCGCAGGCACTCCCTGTCGTCCAGGTCGTCGTGGAGCAGGGCGTCGGGGACGGCGCGCTCGGCGAGGTCGTACACCCGCTTCCAGGAGCGGCGCTCCACGCACACCACCTCCCCGTACATCAGCGCGCGCTCCACGGCGATCTTCGAGTCGGACCAGTCCCACCACTCGCCCTTGTTCTTCGCGCCGCCCAACTCCGTGGCCGTCAGCGGGCCTTCGTCGCGGAGCTGCTTGATCACCCGGTCGTACGCGCCGTCCGGGAGGTCGTGGTGCCAGTGCGGGCGGGCGCGGTAGGCGCGGCGGCGGAAGGCGAAGTGCGGCCACTCCTCGATCGGGAGGATGCAGGCGGCGTGCGACCAGTACTCGAAGGCGTGCGTGTCCGTCCAGTACGCCTGCTCGACCGCCTTGCGGCCCACCGCGCCCAGGCGCGCGTACGGGATCAGCTCGTGGGAGCGGGCCAGGACCGAGATGGTGTCGAGCTGGACCGCGCCCAGGTGCCGCAGGACGCCGCGGACGCCCGCTCTGCGGTCCGGGGCGCCGAGGAATCCCTGGGCCCGCAGGGCCAGGCGGCGGGCCTCCGCGGCGGTGAGTTCGGCTTGGGGGCGGTGGGTGCGGGTCGGCTCGGTCATGAGCGGAACGATAGGGGGAGGGTCTGACAGCCGGGAGCGGTGGTGGGGTGCTGCCGGAAGAGGCACGGCGGGCCTGGGCCCGCCCTTCCCTTGCCGGAACCAGGCGCTGCCCCTCCCCGGGGGCCCCTCCGCCCCGCCGCGCGCGGCCTCAAGGGTCGGACGGGCTCGGTGCGACGGCGCCCGCCGGGAGGTACTGCTGCCGGGACGGGAGGCCGATGTCGGTGGGCAGGAGCGCGGCGACCCAGCAGTCGCGGAGGGTGTCCTTGTTCAGCAGGGCCGCGCGGAGCGTGCCCTCGAACGTGAAGCCCGCCTTCTCGGCCACCGCGCGGGAGCCCGTGTTGCCCACTTCGGCGCGCCACTCCAGGCGCGTGCAGCCGAGGCGGGTGAACGCCCAGTGGGCGAGGGCCCGGACGGCCTCCGTCACATAGCCGTTGCCCCGGTGCTCGGTGGCGGTCCAGAAGCCGATCTCCCAGCTCCCCGCGCGCGGGTGGTGCAGGCTGGTCGCGGCCAGGAGCGGGCCGCCCGCGCGGGGACGCACGGCGAAGGTGTACTCCGTGTCGAGGCGCCAGCCGTCGGGGACCATGCGGCCGGTGAAGCCCTCGGCGTCCACGCGCGCGTAGGGCGACGGGATGGTCGTCCAGCGCTGGATGTCGGGGTCCTGGCAGGCCGCGTACACCTCGTCCGTGTCGGCGGGCGTGAACGTGCGCAGCAGCAGGCGCGCGGTGGTGAGGGTGACGGGCTCCATCGGCAGATTCTGCGCGGGGCGCCCGCCGGGGCGCCAGCGGTTTGCGCGGGCCCGGCCCTGGCGCCCGCCACGCACCCACCGCCCGATGGCCGCACGCATCCCCGCCAGGCGCCAGGCGCCCGTCACGCGTCCACCGCCCGGTGGCCGCACGCGGCCACCACCCGGAGCCCGCCACGCCCCCACCGCCCGATGGCCGCACGCGGCCACCACCCGGAGCCCGCCACGCCCCCACCGCCCGATGGCCGCACCCACCCACCACCCGAAGCCCACCACGCGTCCACCCTTCGGCGCCCGCACGCACCCACCGCCCAGTGCCCCACCCGGCGTCCCGGTACCTCCGCACCCCCCGCCTTCCGGTGCCCGCGCATCCCCGCACCCCCGCCTCCCGGGACCCCGCACCCCCGCCTCGCGGGCGCCCCGCATCCCCGTTCGCGGCACCTTCCAGGCCGCCCGCGCGTTGACGTACTGGCAGACCTCCCGGCGTAGCGGGGTCCTCGCATACGATGGCCGTTGCCCGACGAGTACAACCGACCGTGCCAGGCCCGACCGGCAAGGAGACCAACCCCCGTGTCCGTCCTCTCAAAGATCATGCGTGCAGGCGAAGGCAAGATCCTGCGCAAGCTGCACCGCATCGCGGACCAGGTCAACTCCATCGAGGAGGACTTCACGGTCCTCTCCGACGCCGAGCTGCGCGCGCTGACAGCGGAGTACAAGGAGCGTTTCGCCGACGGCGAAACGCTGGACGACCTGTTGCCCGAGGCCTTCGCCACCGTGCGCGAGGCCGCCAAGCGCGTGCTCGGGCAGCGCCACTACGACGTGCAGCTCATGGGCGGCGCCGCCCTGCACCTCGGTTACGTCGCGGAGATGAAGACCGGTGAGGGCAAGACCCTGGTCGGCACACTGCCCGCGTATCTGAACGCGCTCTCGGGCAAGGGCGTGCACCTCATCACGGTCAACGACTACCTGGCCGAGCGCGACTCCGAGATGATGGGCCGCGTCCACAAGTTCCTCGGCCTGAACGTCGGCTGCATCCTGGCGAACATGCCGCCCGCGCAGCGCCGCGAGATGTACAACTGCGACATCACGTACGGCACGAACAACGAGTTCGGCTTCGACTACCTGCGCGACAACATGGCGTGGTCGAAGGACGAGCTGGTCCAGCGCGGCCACAACTTCGCGATCGTCGACGAGGTCGACTCCATCCTCGTCGACGAGGCCCGTACGCCGCTGATCATCTCCGGCCCCGCCGACCAGGCCACCAAGTGGTACGGCGACTTCGCCAAGCTGGTGACGCGCCTCACCAAGGGCAAGCCCGGCGAGCCCCTCAAGGGCATCGAGGAGACCGGCGACTACGAGGTCGACGAGAAGAAGCGCACCGTCGGCATCCACGAGTCCGGCGTCCAGAAGGTCGAGGACTGGCTGGGCATCGACAACCTCTACGAGTCGGTGAACACCCCGCTCGTCGGCTACCTGAACAACGCCATCAAGGCGAAGGAACTGTTCAAGAAGGACAAGGACTACGTCGTCATCGACGGCGAAGTCATGATCGTCGACGAGCACACCGGCCGTATCCTCGCCGGCCGCCGCTACAACGAGGGCATGCACCAGGCGATCGAGGCGAAGGAAGGGGTGGAGATCAAGGACGAGAACCAGACCCTCGCCACGATCACCCTCCAGAACTTCTTCCGCCTCTACGACAAGCTCTCCGGCATGACCGGTACGGCCATGACCGAGGCGGCCGAGTTCCACCAGATCTACAAGCTGGGCGTCGTGCCGATCCCGACGAACCGGCCGATGGTCCGCAAGGACCAGTCCGACCTGATCTACCGCACCGAGGTCGCCAAGTTCGCCGCCGTCGTCGACGACATCGAGGAGAAGCACAAGAAGGGCCAGCCGATCCTCGTCGGCACCACCTCGGTCGAGAAGTCCGAGTACCTCTCGCAGCAGCTCTCCAAGCGCGGCATCCAGCACGAGGTGCTGAACGCCAAGCAGCACGACCGGGAGGCGACGATCGTCGCCCAGGCCGGCCGCAAGGGCGCGGTGACCGTCGCCACGAACATGGCAGGCCGCGGTACGGACATCAAGCTCGGCGGCAACCCCGAGGACCTCGCCGAGGCGGAGCTGCGCCAGCGCGGCCTCGACCCCGAGGAGCACATCGAGGAGTGGGCCGCGGCCCTGCCCGCCGCCCTGGAGAAGGCCGAGCAGGCGGTCAAGGCCGAGTTCGAGGAGGTCAAGGCGCTCGGCGGGCTCTACGTCCTCGGCACCGAGCGGCACGAGTCGCGCCGTATCGACAACCAGCTCCGCGGCCGCTCCGGCCGTCAGGGCGACCCCGGCGAGTCCCGCTTCTACCTCTCGCTCGGCGACGACCTCATGCGGCTCTTCAAGGCCCAGATGGTCGAGCGCGTGATGGCCATGGCCAACGTGCCCGACGACGTGCCGATCGAGAACAAGATGGTCACCCGCGCCATCGCCTCCGCCCAGTCGCAGGTCGAGCAGCAGAACTTCGAGACGCGCAAGAACGTCCTCAAGTACGACGAGGTCCTGAACCGCCAGCGCGAGGTCATCTACGGCGAGCGCCGCCGCGTCCTGGAGGGCGAGGATCTGCACGACCAGATCAAGCACTTCATGGACGACACCATCGACGCCTACGTCGCCGCGGAGAGCGCCGAGGGCTTCGCGGAGGAGTGGGACCTCGACCGCCTCTGGAGCGCCTTCAAGCAGCTCTACCCGGTGAAGGTCACCATCGAGGAGCTGGAGGACGAGGTCGGCGACCGCGCCGGCCTGACCGCCGAGTTCATCTCCGAGGCCGTCAAGGAAGACATCCACCAGCAGTACGAGGCCCGTGAGGCGCAGCTCGGCTCCGAGATCATGCGCGAGCTGGAGCGCCGCGTGGTGCTCTCCGTCCTCGACCGCAAGTGGCGCGAGCACCTCTACGAGATGGACTACCTCCAGGAGGGCATCGGCCTGCGCGCCATGGCGCAGAAGGACCCGCTGGTGGAGTACCAGCGCGAGGGCTTCGACATGTTCAACGCCATGATGGACGGCATCAAGGAGGAGTCCGTCGGCTATCTGTTCAACCTGGAGGTCCAGGTCGAGCAGCAGGTCGAGGAGGTCCCGGTGGCCGACACCGCGCCGTCCCTGACGAAGGAGGGCGCCCAGGACGCGGTGCCCGCCGGCGCCGCGCGCCCGGAGATCCGCGCCAAGGGCCTGGAGGCCCCGCAGCGCCCCGACCGCCTGCACTTCCAGGCGCCGAACGCCGAGGGCGGCGTCGACGAGGGCGACTTCACCACCTCTACCCCGTCCACGGCCGGGGCGCCCGCCGGTGACGGCATGACGCGCGCGGAGCGGCGCAAGGCCCAGAAGGGCGGCCGGCGCCGCAAGAAGTGACGCCGCAAGGCGCGTGACACCGCGCGGAGTACGAGCGCCTGCGCGTAAGCGTGTGAGCGTGAGCGCCTGCGCGTGAGCATGTGAGCGACGGAGAGGGCCGGGTGCCGGTGGCGCCCGGCCCTTTCGCGTGCCCGGGCCACCGGCACCGCCTCAGGCACGGTGGTGCGAGCCGCCGTCGACCTCGACAGCCGTGCAGCGCCAGCGCTCGTCCTCGCCCCGGTGCAGCCGGAAGGCCAGGGCGCGCAGGGCCGGGCCCGCGCCGACGCGGGCGAAGACCTCGTAGACGCCGGGGCGCACCTCGTAGTGGCCGACGCGGCGGACGGCGGGCCGGCGGCCGCCGACGGAGCGCAGCGGGAGCAGTTCGGCGAGGCGCACCAGGTCGTCGTAGGCGGTGTGGGCGATGTGGCGGGCCACGGCGTGGACGGGGCGCTGCCCGCTGAGCACCAGTAACAGCAGCTCCGTGAAGAGCTCGGCCGGGTGCGGGGGCGGCTGCGCGGGCAGGCGGTGCGTCCGGGCGCCGGGCCGCCGCGGATCGGGACGGCCGGGCGGGCGGCCCGCAGGGGGCCGGGACGCGGTCGGGCGGGTGGACGCGGGACGGCGCGGGCGGGTCATGACCTTCGGCATGGCGGGCTTGGGCATGCCGGGCTTCGGCAGGGCGGTCCTCGGCAGGGCGGTATTCGGCAGGGGTGTACCGGGCTGGGGCATGGCGCGGCCTCCGTTCGCGGGCGTGGACGGGAGCGACCCCGGGATACCGGGGGGTAACTTCGCTGGGGATCTTGTACGGCGGCGGGGACGGCCCTGGCAACGCCGTCCGGGGCGGGCCGGGGGCGGCCGACGGGTTCCCTCATCAGGGGGACGGGGGCAGGGCGCCGCCCGGTGCCCGCGGGGGCGGAGGGGGTGACGGGCCGGACGGTGGTGGACGCCGTCCCGGGGGCGGGCGGCACCTCGAAGGGGGACGCGCGCACGTATCCTGAAGGCCCCTGCCGAGAGCGTTGGCGACTACGAAAGCGGCCGAGCATGCGCGTGTACGTCCCCCTGACACTGCCCCGTCTCGCGCAGGCGCACGAGGCGGGCGAGCTGGGTCCCGGGCCGCTGACCGCGTACGCCGTGACGCCCGCGCTGCGCGAGTGGTACGTGTCCGACGACATCGAGGAACTGGAGTACGCGGCCCTGAACCGGGCGGCGCTCGCCTCGCTGCGGCTGCTCGCGGGCGAGCCCGGCGCGGCCCGGCGCCGCGTCGTCCTCGCGGCGGACGTGCCGGACGGCGCCGCCGTGGCCGACCCCGACCGGGGCCTGGACGCGGGCGCGCTCGGCGAGGTGCGGATCGCCGGGGCGCTGCCGCTGGCCAAGGCGGCGGCCGTGCACGTGGACTCCGGGGACGCGGAGCGGGACGTGGCGGCGGCGGTCGACGCGCTGGGCGCGGCAGACCATGGGGACGACGACGCGCAGTTCGTCGTGGACGGGGCCGAGGACCACGAGCTGCTCTGGTACGCGACGCAGGAGATCCCGAACCTGGTGGGGGACGGACCGGCCTGAGCCGGGGTGCCGCCCCGGCGCCGGGGCGGTGCGGCCGGTGGGGGCGGCGTTGTCGGTGGGGCCCGGTACCGTCGTGGGATGGGGAAGCTGCATCACGGGGCGTACGGGGCCCACATCGTCTGGGACTGGAACGGCACACTTCTGCACGACATCGACGCGGTGATCGAGGCGACGAACGCCTCGTTCCTGGAGCTGGGCCTGGAGCCGATCACGCTGGAGCGGTACCGCGAGCTGTACTGCGTGCCGGTGCCGCGGTTCTACGAGCGGCTGATGGGGCGGCTGCCCACCGAGGCCGAGTGGCTGGTGATGGACGCCGTCTTCCACAGGCACTACGGGGCGCGCGTGGACGCGTGCGCGCTCGCCGAGGGGGCGGCGGAGCTGCTCGCCTCGCGGCAGGCGGCGGGCCTTACGCAGTCGCTGCTCTCGCTGGCGCCGCACGAGCAGTTGGTGCCGTTGGTGCGGCGGCACGGGATCGCCGAGCGGTTCACGCGGATCGACGGGCGGACGGACGGGTCGCACACGGGGAAGGCCGAGCGGATGGTGCGGCACCTCGCGGAGCTGCCGGGGGTGGACCCGGCGCGGATCGTCGTGATCGGGGACGCGGTGGACGACGCGGTGGCGGCGGCGCACGTGGGGGCGCGGGCGGTGCTGTACACCGGGGGGTCGCACTGCCGGGCCAGCCTGGAGGCCGCCGGGGTTCCCGTCGTCGACACCCTCACCGAAGCGGTGGCTGCCGCCGAGGGACTGGTGGCGTAACCGGGCCAGGTCTTGCGGGCCCGGGCCCGACGCGCGGAGCCGAGGCCTTGGGTGAGCTTTCGCGCAACGGTTGCGCGGCACCCACCCGCAGCGCCCCGCGTCGGGCCCGGGCCCGCAAGGCCGGGTGGTACGGGTGGGTGGGTGGGAGAGCCCGTGCCGCGGTGGCGGTGAGGCCCGGGTGGGAGGGCAGGGCCCTACGTCACCGGGGCCTTCGCCCTCAGCACCGTGAGGAACTCCCGCATCCACCCCGAGTGATCCGGCCAGGCCCTGGCCGAGACCAACGTGCCGTCGACCACCGCCTCCGCGTCCTGGAACGTGGCCCCGGCCGTCTGCATGTCGAGTTCCAGGGCCGGGTAGGCCGTGACGCGGCGCCCCGCGAGGGCTCCCACGGCCGCGGTGAGCAGGGGCCCGTGGCAGATCTGGGCCACCGGCTTGTCCGCGTCGAAGAAGGCCTTGAGGATCTTGCGCAGCTCCGGGTCGCCGCGCAGGTACTCCGGGGCCCGGCCGCCGGGCACCACCAGGGCGGCGTACTGCCCGGGGTCGACATCGGCGAAGGCCAGGTCGGCGGGCCAGGTGTAGCCCGGCTTCTCCGTGTACGTGTCGAAGCCCGGCTCGAAGTCGTGCACGACGAACCGGAGCTTCTTGCGGGACGGGGCCGCGATGTGGACGTCGTACCCCTCCTCGCGCAGTCGCTGGTACGGGTAGAGGACCTCCAGCGACTCCGCCGCGTCACCGGTGACGATCAGGACTTTGGCTGCCATGCGTGCTCACTCCCTCGTCGCTCCTGTGTGCTCCCCGCGTACTCCTTGCGTGCTCCATGCGTGCTCCCGCTCGTCAACGTGCCTCCGTCGGGGGCGTTTGCCAAGGGGGCCGCCGGGCAGCCGGGCGGGGACCGAGGAGTCCGGTCCGGCCCCGGCCGGAGCCCGGCGAGGACAGGAGCGGCCCACGAGGGACCGGGAGGACAGGTGGCCTAGGAGGAATCGGGAGGACGAGCACTGTGCAGAGTGTCAAAGTTCGGGGCCTGGTTTTGTACACATACGGCTCATGACGAGTTCCCGGTGGGGGGCGATAGCCTTGTCCCGTGATCAGCGCGATATCCCGCGGAGGCACGGCCGCCTCCGCCCTGCGCCCGATACGCACGGAGGACATCCGTGCCGGGCGCCTCGCTGACGTTCACCCGCGGTGCGGACAGCGCGTTCGGCGCGACCCCCAGGACCGGTCGGCGAAGTCCCCGGAATTGGCGGAATCCCGCCCGCTCACCGCTCGACGAGACATAACGTCGACACCGGCCGGAGACCCCGCGTCGCGGCGTCATGTCACATCACTTCCTTCTACGTCACGCAACGGCGCGCGACAGGAGTCAGAGGACAATGCAGACCAAGCTGGACGAAGCCAAGGCCGAGCTGCTCGCGCGAGCCGCCCGGGTAGCTGAGAACAGCCCGGTCGGGGGGCGCCTGCCAATGGGAGCACCGACCGGGCCGAAGGGCGACGGCGCGGCCGGCGGGCCGGGCCCGGCCGCCGGGGCCGGCCAGGCGGACCCGGACACGGTGCTCGCCTTCCTCCAGCGCTACTACCTGCACACCGCCCCCGAGGACCTCACCGACCGCGACCCGGTCGACGTCTTCGGCGCCGCCGTCTCGCACTACCGCCTGGCCGAGACGCGTCCGCAGGGCACCGCGAGCGTCCGCGTGCACACGCCCACCGTCGAGGAGAACGGCTGGACGTGCAGCCACTCCGTCGTCGAGGTCGTCACCGACGACATGCCGTTCCTCGTGGACTCCGTGACGAACGAGCTGTCCCGGCAGGGCCGCGGTATCCACGTCGTCATCCACCCGCAGATCGTCGTACGCCGCGACCTGACCGGCAAGCTCCTGGAGGTGCTGCCGGAGGCGCCGACCGCGGCGGGCTCCGAGCGGCCGCACGACACGCTCGTCGAGTCCTGGATCCACGTCGAGATCGACCGCGAGACCGACCGCTCGGACCTGAAGCAGATCACCAACGACCTGCTGCGCGTCCTGAACGACGTCCGCGAGACGGTCGAGGACTGGGAGAAGATGCGCGACTCCGCGCTGCGCATCGCCGACGCCCTGCCGAGCGAGCCGACCGCGTCCGACGTCCGCGAGGGCGAGGTCGAGGAGGCCCGCGAGCTGTTGCGCTGGCTGGCCGCCGACCACTTCACCTTCCTTGGCTACCGGGAGTACGACCTCACGGAGGACGACTCCCTGGCCGCCGTGCCCGGCACCGGCCTCGGCATCCTGCGCTCCGACCCCAAGCACAGCGGCGACGACCACCACCCGGGCGGCCCGTCCTTCAACCGGCTGCCCGCCGACGCCCGCGCCAAGGCCCGCGAGCACAAGCTGCTCGTCCTGACGAAGGCCAACAGCCGCGCCACCGTGCACCGGCCGTCGTACCTGGACTACGTGGGCGTGAAGAAGTTCGACGCCAAGGGCAACGTCGTCGGCGAGCGCCGCTTCCTCGGCCTGTTCTCCAGCGTCGCGTACACCGAGTCGGTGCGCCGCGTGCCCGTCATCCGCCGCAAGGTCGAGGAGGTCCTCAGGGGCGCGGGCTTCTCGCCCAACAGCCACGACGGCCGCGACCTGCTGCAGATCCTGGAGACGTACCCGCGCGACGAGCTGTTCCAGACGCCCGCGGACGAGCTGCGGTCGATCGTCACCAGCGTCCTGTACCTCCAGGAGCGCCGCCGCCTCCGGCTCTACCTGCGCAAGGACGAGTACGGCCGCTACTACTCGGCGCTGGTCTACCTGCCGCGCGACCGCTACACCACCGGCGTGCGGCTGCGGATCATCGACATCCTCAAGGAGGAGCTGAACGGCGCCAGCGTCGACTTCACGGCCTGGAACACCGAGTCGATCCTGTCCCGCATCCACTTCGTGGTCCGCGTGCCCAAGGGCGGCGAGGTCCCCGACCTGTCCGACGCCGACGTCGAGCGCATCGAGGGCCGCCTGGTGGAGGCCGCCCGCTCCTGGGCCGACGGCTTCGGCGAGGCGCTGACCGCCGAGTTCGGCGAGGAGCGCGCGGCGGAGCTGCTCCGCCGGTACGGCGGCGCGTTCCCCGAGGGCTACAAGGCCGACCACACCCCGCGCTCCGCGGTCGCCGACCTGGTGCACCTGGAGGAGCTCCAGCGGGGCAACAAGGACTTCGCGCTCAGCCTGTACGAGCCGGTGGGCGCCGCCCCCGGCGAGCGCCGCTTCAAGATCTACCGCTCGGGCGGCCAGGTCTCGCTGTCCGCGGTGCTGCCCGTGCTCCAGCGCCTGGGCGTGGAGGTCACCGACGAGCGCCCCTACGAGCTGCGCTGCGCGGACCGCACGAACGCCTGGATCTACGACTTCGGCCTGCGCATGCCCAAGTCGGGCAACGGCAACGGCGACTACCTGGGCGACGACGGCCGCGAGCGCTTCCAGGAGGCCTTCGCCGCCGCCTGGACCGGCGAGGCCGAGGTCGACGGCTTCAACTCCCTGGTGCTGCGCGCCGGTCTGACCTGGCGGCAGGCGATGGTGCTGCGCGCCTACGCCAAGTACCTGCGCCAGGCGGGCTCCACGTTCAGCCAGGACTACATGGAGGACACCCTCCGCAACAACGTCCACACCACGCGGCTGCTGGTCTCGCTCTTCGAGGCGCGGATGTCGCCGGAGCGCCAGCGCGCGGGCACCGAGCTGACCGACGGGCTCCTGGAGGAGCTGGACGGCGCCCTGGACCAGGTGGCGTCGCTCGACGAGGACCGCATCCTGCGCTCCTTCCTCACCGTCATCAAAGCGACGCTGCGCACCAATTTCTTCCAGTCGGCGGCGGGCGGCAGGCCGCACTCCTACGTCTCCATGAAGCTCGACCCGCAGGCCATCCCCGACCTGCCCGAGCCGCGCCCGGCGTACGAGATCTGGGTGTACTCGCCGCGGGTGGAGGGCGTGCACCTGCGCTTCGGCAAGGTCGCGCGCGGCGGCCTGCGCTGGTCCGACCGGCGTGAGGACTTCCGTACGGAGATCCTCGGCCTGGTCAAGGCGCAGATGGTGAAGAACACCGTGATCGTGCCGGTGGGCGCGAAGGGCGGCTTCGTCGCCAAGCAGCTCCCCGACCCGTCGGTGGACCGCGACGCCTGGCTCGCCGAGGGCGTGGCCTGCTACAAGATCTTCATCTCGGCGCTGCTCGACATCACGGACAACCTGGTCGCGGGCGAGGTCGTGCCCCCGGCCGACGTGGTGCGCCACGACGAGGACGACACGTACCTCGTCGTCGCGGCCGACAAGGGCACGGCGACGTTCTCCGACATCGCCAACGAGGTCGCCCAGAGCTACGACTTCTGGCTCGGCGACGCCTTCGCCTCCGGCGGCTCGGCCGGCTACGACCACAAGGGCATGGGCATCACCGCCCGCGGCGCCTGGGAGTCGGTGAAGCGGCACTTCCGCGAGCTGGGCTGCGACACGCAGAGCGAGGACTTCACGGTCGTCGGCGTCGGCGACATGTCCGGTGACGTGTTCGGCAACGGCATGCTGCTCTCCGAGCACATCCGCCTGGTCGCCGCCTTCGACCACCGGCACATCTTCATCGACCCGAACCCGGACGCGGCCGCCTCCTACGCCGAGCGCCGCCGCCTGTTCGAGCTGCCCCGCTCCAGCTGGGCCGACTACGACAAGGAGCTGCTCTCCGCGGGCGGCGGCGTCTTCCCGCGCTCCGCCAAGGCGATCCAGCTCAACGCGCACATCCGCGAGGCCCTCGGCATCCCCGCGGGCAGCGGCAAGATGACGCCCGCCGAGCTGATGCAGGCCATCCTGAAGGCGCCGGTGGACCTGCTGTGGAACGGCGGCATCGGCACGTACGTGAAGTCGACGGCCGAGTCGCACGCGGACGTCGGCGACAAGGCCAACGACGCCATCCGCGTCAACGGCGCCGACCTGCGCGTGAAGGTCGTCGGCGAGGGCGGCAACCTGGGCCTCACCCAGCTCGGCCGGATCGAGTTCGCGCGCGCCGGCGGGCGCGTCAACACCGACGCCATCGACAACAGCGCGGGCGTGGACACCTCCGACCACGAGGTGAACATCAAGATCCTGCTGAACGCCGTGGTCCAGGCCGGGGACATGACGGTCAAGCAGCGCAACAAGCTGCTCGCCGAGATGACCGACGAGGTCGGCCACCTGGTGCTGCGCAACAACTACGCGCAGAACACCGCGCTCGCCAACTCCGTCTTCGAGGCGCCCTCGCTGCTCCACGCGCACCAGCGGTTCATGCGCCGCCTCGGCCGCGAGGGCCGGCTCGACCGCTCCCTGGAGTTCCTGCCCGCCGACCGGCAGATCCGCGAGCTGCTCGGCTCGGGGCGCGGCCTGTCGCAGCCGGAGCTTGCCGTGCTGCTCGCGTACACGAAGATCGTGACGGCGGAGGAGCTGATCCAGACCTCGCTGCCGGACGACGCCTACCTGCGGCGGCTGCTGCACGCGTACTTCCCGAAGGCGCTGCGGGAGAAGTTCCCCGAGCAGGTCGACGCGCACGCGCTGCGCCGCGAGATCATCACGACGGTGCTGGTCAACGACACCGTGAACTCCGGCGGTTCGACGTTCCTGCACCGGCTGCGCGAGGAGACCGGCGCCTCCCTGGAGGAGATCGTCCGGGCGCAGCTCGCCGCGCGGGAGATCTTCGGCCTCGGCGAGGTGTGGGACGCCGTCGAGGAGCTGGACAACGTGGTGGCCGCCGACGTGCAGACCCGGGTGCGGCTGCACTGCCGCCGCCTGGTCGAGCGCGGCACGCGCTGGCTGCTCAACAACCGGCCCCAGCCGCTCCAGCTCGCCGAGACCGTCGACTTCTTCCGCGACGGCGTCGCGCAGGTGTGGGCGGCGCTGCCGAAGCTGGTGCGCGGCTCGGACCTGGAGTGGTACGAGAGCATCCGCGAGGAGCTGACGGGCGCGGGCGTGCCGGACGAGCTGGCCCGGCGCGTGGCCGGGTTCTCCTCGGCCTTCCCGGCGCTCGACATCGTGGCCGTGGCCGACCGCATGGGCAAGGAGCCGCTGGCCGTCGCCGAGGTGTACTACGACCTCGCCGACCGGCTGCGCATCACCCAGCTCATGGACCGCATCATCGAGCTGCCGCGCAACGACCGCTGGCAGTCCATGGCGCGGGCCTCGATCCGCGAGGACCTGTACGCGGCGCACGCCGCGCTGACGGCCGACATCCTGGCCGTGGGCAACGGCTCCTCCACGCCGGAGCAGCGCTACCAGGCCTGGGAGGAGAAGAACGCCGCGATCCTGGGCCGGGCGAAGACGACCCTGGAGGAGATCCAGAGCTCCGACTCCTTCGACCTGGCGAACCTGTCGGTGGCCATGAGGACGATGCGCACGCTGTTGCGTACGCATTCCTAGCCTGTACGTTGCCGGGGGGGGGGGGGCGCGCCGCCGGGGGGGGGGGGGGGCCGGGGGGGGGGTGGGTGGGGGGGGGGGGGGGCCGGGCCCCCCCCCCCCCCCCCCCGCCCCGCCCGCGCCCGCG